>NZ_JAHHPQ010000220.1:0-35935 GCF_024606245.1 Endozoicomonas sp. SESOKO2 | reverse complement strand
GGCTGTTCAAGGTGAGTTCTGCCGCTGGAAATGAAGCTTTTTTGAGCTTAATGTCTACCCTAAGAGCAACTGTTAATCGTCGTGTAACCTATGGGGGGTTATTCACTCAGACTTCAGTACCAGTCATTGGAAAGCAGATATTTTTAAAGCAGACTATGATTGACTAGCAACAGTGATGAGTAAAGGTAATCAGACATCGGCATTCAATCCAGACACTTTTGAGATATCATAAGGGTTGTCAATTATGATTATGACTGCGTTATCTAAATCAAATAAAAGCTTCATTCATCTTATCATTTTATCCTTAACAATGATGTCAGGGTGTGCTTTTGCACTGAACGAAAGACAAAAAAGCATACTAAAACAACTCACTCTTCAAGAGTATGAAGAACTTGACCGAGAACTTAAAGAAAAAGATTTATACAGAAAAGCTAAAGCTTACATTAATTCAGTTATGATAAACATTAATAGAAGAAAAAGAATCAAATTTTTCAAAAACAAAAGTAAGGAAATAGCTGAAAAAATCATTACTAAGCCCAGTGATAATACTACCGAGCCTGCTATACCTTACACTGTATCAAGAACGTTTAATCTTGTTCAGGCAATGATTCATTATGGTAAATTAGAACCTAACGATCTCGAGGATACAGCTCATAAAATGTTCTCTAAAAACAATAGAGCAGTCACCGTCGTTACGAACTATGCAAATAGGTTATTATTAGAAAATTCTGTTCAGGTAGCCACTGACGATACAGATCATGTGAAACTTTTTTATGAAGATCGGTATACTCAAGAAACAGGAACACGTATTATTAAGGCACCAAGAAACGAAGACTTTAATTTTGAATTAAGAAATAGATATAACAGACTTTTTTTTCCACATCGGGAAGTGCACCTGATACGCAATGGAAATGTTTTTTTAACCGATGTAAATATAATTCGGAAAGAAAATTTAAATAATGGTGATAAAATAATTTATCCCAATAAATTAACATATGCTCCAGCATCACCCACGAGAAACTCAGCATCTAAAGCCAGAGAGATTTATATGGCAGTTGGGAAACTTCAAGCTTTTCTTGATAAGAAATATCCAGATAAATTTAAATTGACCATCAATGACAATAATATGTTTTTAGTATCTCTCGATTTTGTAGCACCCTACGGCTGGTGGAAAGATGCATTTTTTAGAATAGAGTTTAATTTTGACAATATTGGCAACGAAGGACCTGAAATTGATATTAAAAATTCACCAAAGGTAGCCAACCTTTGTTATTCAGGTGCGCTTTGCCTGATTCAGAGTTATAAACATTCTAAAAGATTCATTTACAGATTTAACAAAGTATTTTCGTATAAGCAAAGTTCCATGCACTACGGATCTCAAAATTTTTCTGTAGAAGAGCAGATTTTGAATATTATCAATTATATGGCCGCTGACTTTGATATAAGATCAAGAGGCATTATTTTATTTAACTTCGACTCCACCCCACAGGAAGTGATTACAAAAGAAATAATCAGAGTAAATACTCAGGCACAAAAAGTTAACACCTCCCTTTATGTAGAATCTGATCATGACAAAATAAAAGAAAGTGTGCATAAAAGAATAAAAGATGGAGAAGACCCAGATTTTGATTATTTGGTAATTGATGATGAGTTTTATGAAGAATTCGGGAATGCAGGAAATTCAAAATCAATAAGTACTGATATTTTTATTCCTGTCGAAATGTATCGTGAAACTGAAATTGTAAAATTTGACCTTACATCGATTAAAGCTTTTTCTGATTTAATATATGAGGCCAGGAGGAAGTCAGGATTTAGAATACCAAATAATATCGAACCCGTTGTTTATTATAACAATGAAAAGATAGATAAACATAATTTTCAACAGGCTTTGAAAGACATAAGAAAAGAAAATATAAAAGAGAAGAGAAAAGAAAAGAACAAAATGAATAAAAATCATAACATTCTGACGATGATTATTAAAGTACCTGGTTATGAAAGGCGAGCTTTTAAAGATGCAGCAGCTAATTCAGTTACCTATTATGTTCCAGATAATTCACGTCGTATGTTATATAACGAAACAGTTAACGAAAGCGAGGTAGCCAAACCAATAAAATGGGAAATACATTTAGTTGAAGAAATTAAAATAGCAAAAGCTAATAATATGCTTTACCAATACAAGCTTATTTTGCCGTTTGAAACACAAAAAACAACAGAACGCTATAGAGGGGGGGCTCAGTATGGTAGTTACGCCAATATCTGGATACCCTCTGTTAGAGACAACATGTCAGACGTGGAAAAAAAATTCGCTTTGATGTCAATGTATGACTTATCAAAAAGTAAATTAAGAGTTTCTTACCATCTAAAAAAAGCCGCCGCCACAAACCTGGGCAACAACATTATTACCAAAGCATTATTAACGCGGCAGTACGACAAATGGCTGCCAACTCAGGATTATTTGGATTTTTTACTACAAAGAGTTGAAATATCACTCCTTATAAATCGTGAAGATTATTCAATTGCCAAAGAAAATAATGTTATTTTTGAAAATATCATTGATGGAAATATTGACGAGAATATTATCACGGATTTGACATTTTTTATTGGACACTTGGCTCCAAGTCTGAGATATGTATCCAGTATGAACGCCCCGGACAAGGCAGGAATTATTTATCGTATTGTTATAAATTATCTCATAGAAATATGTGTCAGGACTCTTCTAGATAATGAATTTGATGCCAGTACTGGAATAGTCGAAAAACTTATAGATAAACCGGGGCAATTTACTCTTGAGGATATCTATGCTGCAAACATAAAAGATATTTCTGTAGCTTTTAATCTATTACAAGTTACTGATTTCCTTTTTACAAAAATTATTTTCAATATTCTTAATACGAAGGATTTAGATCTTACTGTTTATGATCATGAATTAGAAAGCCTCCAGATTAATATCGATAGTATGCGTAAAATTGTTGATAATAAGAAAAATCTATTTCCACTGTTTTTGAATCATTTATTTCCTGTCGCCAGACTATACTCTGACGATCTGGATTTCGGAAGTAATGAATTTTCAAATAAGTTTATGTTAAATGTTTTAAAAAAATATGAAAGTCGAACAAAAAATAAAGATGTAAAAGCTTCACTGCACACTTTTCTAAAAATCACAGAACAAAATTATTATATTTTCAGTAAAGAAAAAACGGATAAATTAATCTCTTTATTCAGGAAAAACACTCCGGAGCTTCTAATTAATGTTCCGAGTGGACAAGGTAGCTTCCGACAAACCTGTTGCCATTGTCGTGAAATTTATGAAACTAAAACCCCCATAAGAGGAAAAGGATGCAAGACAAACAAAAAAACTGGTAAACCAAAAGAAATAAGAGTAAGGCCTTTTCACAAGAAATGTATGGAAAAAGACAGATGCATCAAGAAACAAGCAAATCAATTATACAAAGAGATGGAAAAGGGATACCCCAAAAAACAGTTGCGTGGACCCGATTATCACTATAATCCTGTCCCCGATGGTTTTGAGTTGATAAGGGTTAATGGTGATGGTAATTGCATGTACTCGTCTATTGCAGAGATATTCAACCGGAATGGTCGGTCAGGACAAGCAGACGTATGGAACCAACAAACAATAAGGCAGATTATGGATTATAACCTCCGCCAGATTTATTCCACTATTCAGAATCATCCTGATAAGAAAAAAATGATGCAACAGCTTCAACTTCTATTGGGGATCGATGCTGACATGATTCCAGCCGTTCTCGATAACAATGTCATTACCGATTCAGCTTCTTTCGCTGAGTCAGAGTTAGCCAAATTACAACAATTTGGCGATGCCCAGCTTATTACATTGTTAGTTCCGACACAGGGTGTGTGGTTCCCTGTGATTACACAAGGCGACTACGGGCCTAATCACGAGATTTATGACCTTAATCGCTGGGTAAATATTTCTCCCAACCTGTTGACTATTCTGCTACAAAACAAAAATTATACCTTTCCTGATCTCTCTGAAAGTCAAAGAGCAACACTTTTAGAATTGTTGTTAAACCAAAAGTTCGATCAAGCTGCGCTCTTGGTCTCAAGACTTACAATTGCCCCTCATCACGCTTCAGCTTATCTTATTCACTACCCCAGTTCAGCGGCTCTCCTGGAACACTTTGATGCAGCAGTACGCCCTGCAACACCCCAAAATACAGAGGCTGATTCTTCAGTTTCAACCAATAACACTGACCGTGAGACTTTACAGGATCGCAATCCCTTATCATTAATGATTCAAACCGCGGCTGGAGCGCTGCTTATCACCACAGACAATACTATGTAAGTTAATATTTCAGGGAATTCAAAAGGCGACCCAAGTTAAGGCAACAGTTAATCGTCGTGTAACCTATGAGGCCTTATTAACTTAAACATCAGTACCAGCAATTGGGAGGCGGTTTTTTTTAAAACAAACTATTATTGATTGGCTACTGCGATGAGTAAGGCTGCTCAACCAGCGGCGTTCAATTCAGAAGCTTTTAAGATATCATAAGGATTCCCAAGTATGATTCTTACTGTTTTATCTAAATCAAATAAAAAATTCATTTATTTTATCATTTTATTAATAACCCTGATATCAGACAGTGTTCTTGCACTGAACGAAACTCAAAAAAGCATACTAAAACAGCTCACCATTCAAGAATATGAAGAACTTGATCGAGAGCTTAAAGAAAAAGATTTATATGTACAAGCTCAATTTTACGTTAACAAAGTGATGTCAAACATAAATAGAAGAAAAAGAAATAATTTTTTTATAAGAAAAAACAGGGAAATAGCTGAAAAAATGGCTGTTAAGGCTAACGACAATACTAGCAAGTTCGGTATACCTTACAGCCTACTCAGGACGTTTAATCTTGTTCAGGCAATGATTCACTATGGTAAAGTGGAATCTACCGAGCAAACACAATTAACAAATGAAGATCAGGTTACGCATAAAAAAAATAGGGCAGCCATTGTTGTTGAAAGCTATGTAGATAGATTATTATCGGAAAAAGCTAAGCAAAAGACCACAATGGATACGGTGCTGGTACATGTGTTTTTTGAAGATCGAAATTTCGCTAAAAAAATAACGCGTGTTATTACGACAGAAAAAAATAAAGACTTTAATTGTCAATCAATATGTTCATTCGACCACCCACATTATGTACTATACCAGCGACGCCCTCCTGCTCACCATTCACTACACCTGCTACGCAACGGAGAATATATTTTGACCCATGTCAATATAATTCGACAAGGAAACTTAAAGGATGGAGATAAAATAATCTATCCTAACTCTTTTAAAAAATTCAAACCTAACCCATTATCACCCAAGAGAAATTCCGCATCCAAAGCCAGAGAGATTTATATTGCTGTCGATAGACTTCAAACTTTTCTTAATAAGAGGTATCCAGATAAATTTAGATTCAGTATCGATGAAAAAAATATGCTTAAGGTATCCCTGGATTTCGTAGCTCCCTATGGTTGGTGGAAAGATGCATTTTTTAGAATAGATTATCTTTTTGACAATATTGGCAACGAAGGACCAGACACTTATGTTATATCTGGACCAAGAGTATCCAATGTTCCCGGTATACGTCTTTGCATTGAGGAGACCCATAAAAATTCTCAAAGACTCAGTGACGGCCCTCCCATAATGAATGGCGTCTTAAACAAACGTTGGTGGTTTGATTGCCCAGGACGTGTACGCTATGGATCGGAAAATTTTTCTGTGGAAGAGCAGATATTAAATACTATCAATTTTCTGACTGCTGACTCCAATATAAGATCAGAAGGTATTCTTTCACGTAATGAATATGGAGAAAGCCCTCAGGATCTGATTACAAAAGAAATAATAAAAGTCAATACTCGAGCAATAGAAAATGACAATTCTGTTTATGTAGAAACCGATCATAATAAGATAAAAACAAGTGTGAATAAAAGAGTAAAAGCTGGAGAAGATCCAACTTTCGATTATTTGGTTATGGATGTTGAGTACGATAATATAGAAAAGATAAAATCAATAAGGACTGATATTTTTATTCCAGCCGAAATGCATGGTGAAGCTGAAATTGTAGAATTTGATTCTACTTCGATTAAAAATCTTGATGATCTGATCTATGAGGCCAGGAATAAGTCGGGATTTAAAATAGCAAAAAATGTACAACCCGTTGTTTATTATAACAATGAAAAACTGGATGAGAATAATTTCAAAAAGGTTTTATATGACATAGAAAAGACAAATACAAAAAATAAGAAAGAAGAGAAAGGCAAGATAATAAATAAAAAACATAACATCCTGTCGATGATAGTTAAAGTTCCTGATTATGAAAGGCTAGCGTTTGAGCATGCTATAGCTCATTCAGTTAGCTATTATGTTCCAGAAAATCCGCGTCACTGGGCGTATAACGAGATGCATAACGTAACCGGGGTACGCAAGCCCATAAAATGGGAGATACATTTAGCTAAAAAAAAGAAAATAGCAAAAGCTAATAATATGCTCTATCAATACAAACTTCTTTTACCTTTAGAAATGCAAAAGACAACAGAGCGCTATAGGGATGGAGCTCAGCATGGAAGTTTCGCCAATGTCTGGATACCTACTGTTAGAGATGGTATGTCAGACGTTGAAAAAAAATTCGCCTTAATGTCAATGTATGACTTATCAAGAAGAAAATTCAAAATTCCAAACAACCTTAAAAAAGCGCACGTTTTAAATCTTGGTAACAATATTATAATCAAATCACTATTAAAGACACAGGACCATGATTTGTTGTCAAACCATAGCCATTTGGAACTTTTGCTGCAAAGAGTTCAGATGTCTCTCCTTATAAGTCATGAAGATTATTCAATTGAAAAGGAAAATAATGTTTTTTTTGAAAGTGTCATCTGTGGAAATATTGATGAGAATATTATCAAGGATTTGGGCTTTTTTATTGGACACCTGGCTCCAAGCCTGAGATACGTATCCAGTTTTAATGCTCCAGATAAGGTAGAAGTTATTTATCGTATTGTTTTAAACTATCTCATTGAAGTATGTGTAAGGACTCTGACTGATAACGAATTTGACGCAAGTTCTGGAATAGTTAAAAAACTTATAGAAAGACCGGATCAATTTAGCCTGAAGGATATTCACACTTCCATCAAATCCAGCATTGCTGTAGCTTTTAATGGATTATTTATTGCTGATTTACTTTTTACAAAAATCCTTTTCAATCCTTTTAATAATAAAGCTTTAGATCTTTCTTTTTATGAGAATGAGTTAGAAAGTCTTCAGCTTAGTATCAAGAGCATGCGTAAAATTTTTGATGGTGAGAAAAATCTTATTCCACTACTTTTGAGTCACTTGTTACCTGCCGCGAGGCATTACTCCAATAATCTTGATTTCAAAACTAACATTTTTTCAAATAAGTTTACCTCAAAAGTTTTGCAAAAAATCTTAAATCGAACCACAAATAAAGATATAAAAGCTTCACTGCAATCTTTTCTGAAAAACACAGAACATAAATCGGATATTTTCAGTAAGGAAAAAACGGAGAAATTAATCTCTTTATTCAGAAAGAATACGCCTGAGCTTATGGTTAATGTTCCGAATGGACAAGGTGGTTTCAGACAAACCTGTTACCATTGCGGTGAAGTTTATGAAACTGAAAATCCCATAAGAGGGAAAGGCCGTCGTACAAACCGAAGCTCTAAAAAACCGAAAGAACCACTGGTAAGGCCTTTTCACAAAGCATGTATGATTGAAGACAAACGCATCAGGGAACAAGCAGGGCAATTATATAAAAAGATGGAAATAGGATACCCTAAAACACAGATTTATGAACCCTACTATTTTCATCACATTCCCGTTCCTGACGGTTATGAGCTGATAAGAATTAATGGCGATGGAAACTCAATGTACTCATCCATTGCAGAGATTTTCAACAGGCATAGAGGGTCAGGACAAACAGGAAAATGGAACCAGCAAACAATAAGGCAGATTATCGATGATAACCTTCGTCAGATTTTTTTCACGATTCAGGATCATCCCGACAAGCACAAACTGATGCAAGAGCTTGAGCTACTGTTGGGGATCAATGCTGACGTTATTCCAGCGGTTCTCGATAACAATGTCATTACTGATTCAGCCTCTTTTGCTCAGTCGGAGTTAGCCCTATTGCAACAATTTGGTGATGCTCAGCTGATTGCCTTGCTAGTGCCGACACAGGGTGTCTGGTTCCCTGTGATAACACAAGGTCACGATGGACCTTTTCACGAAATTTACGACCTTAAGCGCTGGGTCAATTTTGCTCCTAACCTTCTGGCTATGCTGTTACAAAACGAAAATTATACCTTTCCTGATCTCTCTGAAAGTCAAAGGGCAACACTTTTACAGATGTTGTTAAACGAAAATTTCGAACACGCGAAAGGCTTCATCTCCCGAATTCTGATAGCCTTCTATCAGGCTTCAGCTTATCTTATTCACTACCCCAGTTCTGTGGCCCTCGCGGAACACTTTGATGCAGCAATAAGTCCTGATACTCCCAAGAATTTGGAGATTGATCACACTTTAGAAGCGCTTTCCATCAATGGAAATAGTAAAAGAATGAGTTCTGATTCTGCTTCTTCAGTTTCAAACAAAGAGATTGATAGTCAAACTTTAGAGGATCTCAATCCCTTATTGTTAAAGATTCAATCTCGTTTTGAACTGATAAGAATTAATGGCGATGGTAACTGTATGTATTCCTCAATTGCAGAGATATACAGCCGGACTGGGCGGTCAGGACAAGCTGGTAAATGGGACCAGCAAACAATAAGGAAAATTATGGAGGATAACATACGTCAGATTTTTTCCACGATTCAGAGTCATCCTGACAAGGAAAAACTGATGCAAGAGCTTGAGTTACTATCGGGGATCGACGCTGACGTTATTCCTGCCGTTCTCGATTACAACGTCCTTACTGATTCAGCCTCTTTCGGTCAATCGGAGTTAGCCAGATTGCAACAATTTGGTGATGCCCAGCTGATTGCATTGCTAGTACCGACACAGGGTGTCTGGTTCCCAGTCATTACACAAGGTCATCGTGGTTCTTATCACGAGATTTATGACCTGAACCGCTGGGTCAATTTTGCTCCTTACCTTTTGGCTATGCTGTTAAAAAACGAAAATTATAGCTTTCCTGATCTCACTGAAAGCCAAAGGTCATTACTTTTACAGTTGTTGTTAAACCAAAATTTCGATCAAGCTAAGCTTTTCGTCTCCCAAATTCTGACAGACTCCCATCAGTCTTCAGCTTATCTTATGCACTCCCCCAGTTCACAGGCTCTCCTGGAACACTTTGATGTAGCAATAAGCATTGAATCGCCCCAGAATACAGAGTTTGATTCGTCACAAATGACTCAGATGATTGAGGCTTTTGAAGCGCTTTCCATCGATGAAAATAAGAAAAGAATCAAGCTTGACCTCGCTTCTTCCGTTTCAACCAATGAGACTGCACATGAAACTTTGGAGGACCAAAACCCCTTATCATTAATGATTCAAACCAGGGCTCGAGCACTCCTTTCCATGCCAGACACTCCGACCAATACCATGTAAGTAAAACTCCCGGCGCCGCGAAATGGGTGTCGCAAAACTTGCCATAAGCCGGTAATTGGAACTATAGAACGGCGTTACCGGCTTCCAAATCTTAGCCGCATACCGTATCAGATCTCCAATGATATGGCGCACCCTTCACGACAAATTTTTATGGAACACAACGGTTTGCTTCAAAGAATTGACAAAGCCACGCAAGTTCAGGCGGCTGGTAATCGTCGTGTAACCCATGTGGCCTTATTCACTTATACATGAATAGCAGCAATCGTAAAACAGATGTTATCAAAACAAGCTACTATTGACTGTCTACAGGGATTAGTAAAGCTACTCAAATAGCGTTCAATTCAGAAAATTTTAAGATATATGGGGATTCCCAAGTATGATTCTTACTGCGTTATCTATATCAAATAAAAACTTCATTCAATATTTCATTTTATTGATAGCTCTGATGTCAGGGAGTGCTCTTGCACTTAACGAAAACCAAATAAGCATACTAAAACAACTCACCCTTCAAGAGTATGAAGAAATTGACCGAGAGCTGAAAACAAAACATTTGTATAGGGAAGCTGAACTTTACATTAACAGAGCGATGGCATGCATTAACAGAAGAAAAAGAAATCATTTTTTTATAAGCGAAAATAGGAAAACAGCTGAAAAATTGAGTGTTAAGAGGAGTGATAATACTACCAAGTTGGGAATACCCTACCCCCTGTTACGAACTTTCAATCTTGTTCAGGCAATGATTCATCACGGTAAAGAAAAAGCTATCATAAAAATCACTAAGGATAATAGAGCAGCCGGTGTTGTTACTGACTATGTAGACAGATTATTATCAGAAAGAGCTGAGCAAGTGCCCACAGAGGGTATAGACTGGGTAAATTTGTCCTATGAATTTCGGCAATATCAATCCTTGGGACCACGCACTATTAAGGCAGAGAAAAACAAAGACTTTGATTATCGATTAATACATCCACATAGCACTCCTTATCGTAAACTTCATCTACTACGTAATGGAGAACTTGTTTTAAATAATGTCAATATAATCCGGCAAGGAAACTTAGAAGATGGGGATCAAATAATTTACCCTAAAAATTCACCCAAAAATTCACACGATAATACATCAGACTATCCGAAGTTATCACCCATAAGAAACTCCGCATCCAAAGCCAGAGAGATTTATATGGCAGTTGATCGACTTCAAACCTTTCTGGATAATAGGTATCCAGACAAATTTAGATTCAGTATCAATGATGACAATATGTTTAGAGTATCTCTGGATTTTGTAGTACCCTATGGTTGGTGGCAAGATGCATTTTTTAGAGTAGTGTTTAGTTTTGACAATGTAGGCAACGAAGGACCAACAGTTCATGTTGAATATGGACCAAAAATGTATCATCTTTTTCACAGTGATCTTTTCCTGACAAACAGTTATAGAAACTCTAAAGAATACCTCGGCATTTTATACAAAAATTGGTCGCGGAGTTATTCAAAATGTGTGCATTATGGACCAGAGAAATTTTCTATAGAAAATCAAATTTTGAATATTATCAATTGTGTGACAACTGACTTCGATATAAAAACAAGTGGTATTCTTGCATACAATTTTCATCAAAAAAGCCCTCAGAGCTTGATTACAGAGGAAATAATATTAGCAAATACTCAGGCAAAAAAAATTGACACACCTCTTTATATAGAAACGAATCATAATAAGATAGCAAATAGTGTACGAGAAAGAATAAAAGATGACGATGATCCAGTTTTTGATTATTTGGTAATGGATGATTTGGATTCAGAATTCGATAAATCAGATGATTCAGAGTCAATAAAGACTGATATTTTTATTCCTGTTAAAATGTATAGTGAAGTTGAAGTTCTGGAATTTGACCTTACCTCGATTAAAAATTTCCATGATCTGATCTATGAGGCCAAGAGGAAGTCTGCATTCAAAATACCTCATAACAATGAACCCGTCGTTTATTATAAGAATAAAAAACTGGATGAGCATAATTTTAAAAAGGTTTTATATGGCATAAAGAAATGGAGTGCAATAAGGAAGAAAAAAGAAGCAGAAAAAGAAGGTAGAAAAGAAAAGATAAAAAACAAACACAAGAAAAAACATGACATTCTACCAGTGATTGTTAAAGTTCCTGGCTATGAAAGTCGAGCCTTTGAAATAGCTAAAACTTATCCTCTTTATTATGCCAACTATTTTATCCCAGAAAATCCTCGCCACTTGATGCATAACGATCTAGCTAAAAAAAGAGCTCCACGTAAACTCATAAAATGGGAAATACATCTTGTTGACAATAAGAAGTTGGCAAAATCTAATAATATGCTTCACCAATATAAGATTTTTTTGCCTTTAGAAACACAAAAGACAACAGAACGCTATAGAGGGGGAACTCAATATGGAAGCCTACCTAATATCTGGATACCCAAAGTTAGAGATGATATGTCAGACGTTGAAAAAAAATTCGTTTTAATGTCAATGTATGATTTATCAAGATATAAATTTAAAATTCCAAACAACCTCAAAAAAGCCTCCGTTTCAAATCTAGGTAATAACATTATTACCAAAGCATTATTATTATCGGAGGACGATAAATGGATGCCAACTCAGGCCTATTTGGAGTTTTTGCTGCAAAGAGTTCAGATGTCTCTCCTCATAAGTGACGAGAATTATTCAATTGCTAAAGAAAATAATGCTTTTTTTGAAAGTCTCATTAATGGGAATATTGACAATAATGTTATCGGGGATTTGGCATTTTTTCTTGGACATCTGACCCCAAGCCTGAGATATTTATCCAGTATGAATGTTCCAGATAAGGTAGAAATTACTTATCGTATCGTTTTAAACTATCTGATCGAAACGTGTGTCAGGGCTCTGATGCATAACGAATTGGATGCAAGTTCTGAAATAGTCAAACAGCTTATAGAAAAACCTGAGCAATTTAGCCTGGATGCTATCTATGCTTCTAACAAAAAAGATATTGCTGTAGCTTTTAATGTACTACAAATTGTTGATTTCCTTTTCACAAAAATAGTTTTTAATTCTTTTCATAAACAGGCTTTCGACCTTACTCTTTATGACCATGAGCTTGAAGGGCTTCAGCTTAATATCAAGAATATGCGCAAGATTGTTGATGGTGAGAAAAATATTATGCCACTTTTTCTTGATCACTTGTTTCCTACCGCCAAGTATTACTCCGGCGATCTGGATTTCGAATCCGAAGAGTTTTTAAATAAGTTTATGTTAAGTGTTTTGAAAAAATACGAAGATCGAACAAAAATTCAAGATGTAAAAGCTTCACTGCAAGCTTTACTGAAAAGCAAAGAACAAAATTCGTTTTTTTCCAGCAAAGATAAAACGGATGAATTAATCTCTTTATTCAGGAAAAAGACTCCAGAGCTTCTGGTTAATGCTCCGAATGGAAAAGGTGGCTTCAGGCAAACCTGTTACCATTGTCGTGAACTTTATGAAACTGAAAACCCTATAAGAGGAACAGGACGTACGACAAACAGAACCACTGGCAAACCAAAAGAGACGCTGGTAAAGCCTTTTCACAAAGCTTGCATGAAAGAAGACAAACGCATCAGGCAACAAGTAGGGCAATTATATAAAAAGATGGAAAAGGGATACCCCAAAAAGCAGATTTTTGAACCCGATTATTGCCATAACCCTGTCCCCGATGGTTTTGAGCTGATAAGGATAAATGGCGATGGCAACTGTATGTTCTCGTCCATTGCAGAGATATTCAACCGGAATAGACGGTCAGGACAAGCAGGCGTATGGGACGTATGGGACCAGCAAGCAGTTAGGCAGATTATGGATTATAACCTTCGTCAGATTTATTCAACGATTCAGGATTATCCTGACAAGGAAAAACTGATGCAAGAACTAGAGCTACTATTGGGGATCGATGCTGACGTGATTCCATCCGTTCTCAATAATAATGTCATTACTGACTCAGCCTCACTCGCTCAATCGGAGTTGGGCAGATTACAACAATTTGGCGATGCTCAGCTTATTGCCTTGCTTGTACCGACACAGGGAGTCTGGTTTCCAGTGATTACACAAGGTGACTATGGAGCTCATCGCGAGATTTATGACCTGAAACGCTGGGTAAATTTTGCTCCTAACCTTTTAGCAATTCTGTTAGAAAACAAAAACTATCCCTTTCCTGATCTCTCTGAAAGTCAAAGGGCACTCCTTTTGCAATTGTTGTTAAGCCAAAATTTCGATCAAGCCAGGCTCTTCGTCGCCCAAATTCTGACCAACCCCCATCAGTCTTCAGCCTATCTTATCCACTACCCCAGTTCAGTAGCTCTACTCGAGCACTTTGATGCGGCAGTAAGCATTGAAACACCTCAGAATATGGAGGTTAATTCGCCACAAACCAATCAGATTGATGGAGCTTTTGAAGATTCTTTTAAAGATGAAAAGAATAAAAGAATGAAGCTTGATCCCGCTTCTTCAGTACCAAACAATAAGACTGGTCGTGAGACTTTACAGGATACTAAACCGTTATTATTGAGGCTTCAAACCAAGTTTCCAACACTCCTTACTTCGCCAGACATATCATTCAATATCATGTAAGTTAACAACCTTGCCGGGTCCGTACACCCCGGTACTTCCGATGATTTCACGCTTTTTTCACCAAACCTGGAGGGTAATCCACTATAATCCTCAGCTTTTTACTGGTCGGCCTAATGGGAGTTTCACTATGATTCGTGGGTGGCTTAGTATGATATTGCTGTTGTCGTTACCTTGTTTAGCGTACGAAAAGATGTTTTATCCCAAACTCACTGAACGCTTTTGTGCCCGGGAGCCCCTGCCTGTCAGCAATGTCTTTGTGGTAGGAGACAGCACCGTTGATTCGGGGAATTTCTATAGCTACAGTCGATTTCTTGAAGGCAGCGGTACGTTGGATGAACGTCAAATGGCACTTTATCCCTGGGGCGGTCGTATGTTACCGGGCTTTGTTTTTGGCAGTTTTTGTGGCGCCATACCCGGTGCCAATTATCACGAAGGGCGTTTTTGTGATGATCTGATGGCTCCGGAACTGATAGCCAAAGCCCTGTATCTGAATCCATCCAATAAAACCGAGTATGTCGATCAGTCTCATGGCGGCAGCACAGTGGTAGGTTTTTCAGAAGTGTTAGTGGATTTTTTCTGGTCCTTTCTGTTTGGTGAAAGTCGGCTGGCCAATATCAGTTTTCTCACCAATAGCATCAGAGGCGGAAAGCCTATTCTGAGTTCGGTTGAGGAACAGGTTAATCATCTGCTGCAACATCATTCCCCCTTTTCTGAGGGGCAGGTTTTTATGTTGGCAGGTGGCGCTAATGATTATCTCAACCGTTACTGGAA
This sequence comes from Endozoicomonas sp. SESOKO2, assembly GCF_024606245.1. Lineage (NCBI taxonomy): Bacteria > Pseudomonadati > Pseudomonadota > Gammaproteobacteria > Oceanospirillales > Endozoicomonadaceae > Endozoicomonas > Endozoicomonas sp. SESOKO2. Next base: position 20,975 of record NZ_JAHHPQ010000220.1, on the reverse strand, counting down.
TTACCACCTGGTGATCGCCAAGCTGTCAGCGGCTATTGAAAATCTCTATGAACATGGGGCCAGAACCATTTTCTGGGGGACGCTTCCCGATGTTACTAAAACACCCTGCCTGCGCAATTCAGAGGATCGTCAGGAAGTGCATCAGGTGATCATCAATCATAACCGGATGGCCGTGAAAGCGTTTTTCCGGCTGAAAAAAAAGTATCCTGACCTGTTACTGCTGTTTTTCGATTACAACAGAATGTTTGACATTATGTTAGAACAGGCTCGCCAGCGAGATGTTAACACTGAAACGCCCTGTCTTGATGTCACCTTCAGAGGCTGTTCTGATAATGCTCAGGTGGATATCTGCGAAAGTTATAAGGCGAGTCCCTGCAAGAACCGCAGTGATCATTTCTATATAGATTCCATTCATCCATCGAGTACGGTGCAAAACTGGATTTTCAATTTCAACTGCAAGATGCTGTCTATTCTCAATTACAAAGTGGAATGCCCGGAGGTTGATCGCAGGCTTGCTGATGAACTCCTGTTGCATTATTTGACGTGCAAACCGGGATATCTGGAGCGGGAATACGTTCAATTGATATTCGAAGGTCAATGTCCGGCAGAGCTGTAATAATGGTTTATTCCTGTGTCCACAACCCTATGCATTTGCTGACACTCGGTGTTTCAGCATCTGCAGAGCCAAGGCAAACCTCACCTTAAAGGGGCTCCTGCCGACTATGATCAGCATGAACTATCTGACTAAACTCACCTGCACTCGACCCAGAGTCAGTTCTGCCGACCCGGATCGGGATCTGTTAACGGAAACAGAGAGTAACCGGGGCCGAATCATTCAGTCCGCTGCCGTACGCCGACTGCAACAAAAAACTCAGGTTTACCCTCTGGAGACCAATGCCGCTGTTCGCAGTCGTCTAACGCACTCTCTGGAAGTGCAACAAACCGGTCGGTTTCTGGCACAGACGATTCTTCAACGCCTGTCCGAAGCCGATCAGTTAACATCATTGGGCTTGGAAAACCAGGAAACATCTTTTATCAATCTGGTTGAGATGTCCTGCCTGATGCACGACATTGGCAACCCTCCGTTCGGCCATTTTGGCGAGGCGGCCATCAGCCGCTGGATGCAGGATAAAGCCCGGCTTTGTCATGAAAAAGCGTTCAAAGGTCAGAAAGCCCGCTCAGTGCTGCTGGAATCAACCCTGCTACCAGACTTGTATACCTATGAAGGCAATGCTCAGGCGTTAAGAATTATTCATCATCTTCAGGACCTGAACCTGACTTATTCCCAGATGGGCGCGCTGATGAAATACACCCGCACGCCCTACGAACCAAGACCTGATAAAGACTCACCCGATGCTTACCGTAAGAAAAAGCCGGGTTATTATTTTTCAGAAGCCGATCTGGTGTCCGACATCCGGCAGCATCTGGCTATTGATGAGGGTTGCCGCTTCCCACTGGTTTACATCATGGAAGCCGCCGACGATATTTCCTACTGCATTGCCGATCTTGAAGATGCCGTCGACAAGGGGATTCTCTCTTTCCGCGATCTTCGCTTCAGTCTCTATGGGGTCTGGGAAGAATTGACTGTAGATAACGACTATCTGCCCAATATTATGGAGTCTGCGATCAGCAGAGCCGGCGATAACAAGCAGGAGTTTATTGTCCGACTGCGCACCCGGCTGGTCAGAGATCTGGTGGATTATGCAGCAAAGCGTTATCTGCAACAGCATCAGGCTGTCTTCGACGGAACTCTGGATGAGCCACTGATCGACGGCCAGTCCGACCAGCACCTTGCACTGAATACATTGAAAACCGTCGCTATCCGCTACGTCTTTACCAGTATGGAGAAGGAAACACCAGAACTCAGGGGCTACTCTGCCCTGATGGGATTGATGGATATTTTCCATCCTCTGCTGGAGTTACCCGGTGCAGAGTTCGTCGGTATTGCTAAAAAAGATTCCAGCCGACATTTTATCGAGCAACGTCTTTACCACCGACTCTCTTGCAAACACAAAATGGCGTATCATCGGGCAGTGAAATCATTGCCTGACAGCGGTTACTCCACTCAAGAGCAGGACGAGCTGGAGTGGTATTACAGGGCGAGATTATTGATTGATTACGTCAGTGGGATGACCGATCACTTTGTCTTAACCGAGTTTCAAACTCTTTCTGCTATCTGACTCAAAAAGCATAAGTGGTCATTGTTAAAGCCTCTCGCCGGAACTCTTTATTAGTACGAATGTCTAATAATTAACCGTTCATTAAAAACTCAAGTGAAATCCTGACTTTTTGGTGAACTTATTTTTGATTATTCGACAGTAGGAGTGAATTCTATGAAAAAAATCATTCTGGCAGCCCTATTGGCTGCAGTGTCTACAATGGTTGGCGCAGAAATACGACAAATAGGGGAGAAAACGCATGTTGATCCGTGGTACAAAAGGGTCATAACAAGCTACTTTGACACAGTTTCTGAACAGTATTGTCTGGTCGTTTTTGAAGCTACCTCACAAAACTCGCTTCTGCACTGCAAAAGTCTTAATGAACTCTCAGAGCAGGCACAAAGAAACATTCTCGGCGACGCCTATGTGCCAAAATCTGGCGTTGACGCATGTGATGCTTCTATGGATAGTTGTCCCAAAAACTGACTCAAAAAACATCAATGGCCATAACTCACAAGGTTAAAAAACCATGAGCCAGCTCAATACAGCCCGAGCGTCCAGAGAGATTAACGGTGTTCGGGTTCCCTGCTTTATATACGGTACCGCCTGGAAAGAAGAAGCCACCCAGGGGCTGGTAGAGAATGCCCTGAAACTGGGCTTCACTGGCATTGATACGGCCAATCAGCGCAAACATTATTTTGAGCTCGGTGTTGGTCATGGCCTGCAAAAGATTTATCAACAGGAAAAAATAAGCCGCGAACAGCTCTTCCTGCAATCCAAGTTTACCTATCAGAGAGGTCAGGATGACCGGCTGCCCTATGACCCTTCAGCGAGTTTAACCGAGCAGGTTTTGCAATCTTTCCAATCTTCCCTTGAACACCTTGGCACTGACTATCTGGATGCCTACCTCCTCCATGGCCCTTCTCAGAGGGAAGGTCTCTCGGAAGACGATCTGGAAGTCTGGACGGCCATGGAAGGGCTCTACCGTGATGGTCATATCAAACTGCTGGGCGTTTCCAACTTTTCTGCACGCCAACTGGAAGGGCTGACTCTTCACACCGACATTCGTCCACACATTGTCCAGAACCGTTGCTTTGCCTCAATGGGCTGGGATAGAGAAGTGAGAGCGGCCTGTCAGCATCACGATATTATTTACCAAGGCTTTTCCTTACTCACAGCCAACCACGCCATACTGGGCCATCCCCAATTTCAAGCCATTGTCAGTCGAACAGGCTTAACCGCAGCACAGGTCATTTTTCAGGCCTGCCAAAGAATGGGGATGCTCACCCTCACCGGCACGACTCAATCCGATCATATGAATCAGGATCTTCATTGCGACAAAGTCGCTTTGACCGATGAAGAGGTTAATGCGATTGAGAATATGTTTATATAGCTCGAGCTGTCTGGTTGTCCTTTCAATAGTCATGGTGCAAAAAGGATAACCAGACAAGCCTGTTGCTGTGCAGATATCAGTCAACCCAGACCCGGGCATTCCTGAACATTCTCATCCAGGGTGAATCTTCACCCCAGGTATCCGGATACCAGCTGTTCTGAACCGCCCTGAATACCCTTTCCGGGTGAGGCATCATAATCGTCACCCTGCCATCGGCAGAAGTCAGACCCGTAATACCTTCAGCGGAACCATTGGGGTTGTAGGGGTAACGTTCAGTAGCCCGCCCCTGATTATCCACATATCTCAGGGCCAGCTGACCACCCGCAGACAGTTTCCTGATTTGGTCAGCCTTTTTGAACTCGGCATAACCTTCACCGTGTGCCACTGCAATGGGCATTCTGGAACCTTCCATACCCCTGAGGAGAATGGACTTGTTTTGCTGCACTTCAACCATCACGGTTCTGGCTTCAAACTGCTCAGACTGGTTACGGACGAAGTGTGGCCAGTGCTCAGCACCGGGAATCAATTCATGGAGATTGGACAGCATCTGACAGCCATTGCAGACACCCAGAGCAAAGCTGTCCGGGCGATCAAAGAAAGCCGCAAACTGGTCACGGGCCATGCTGTTAAACAGCACTGATTTCGCCCAGCCTTCACCTGCTCCCAGAACGTCACCGTATGAGAAGCCGCCACAGGCTACCAATCCTTTGAATTCAGCCAGCTCACGGCGACCGGAAAGAATGTCACTCATGTGAACATCCACTGCACAAAAGCCGGCCTTGTCAAAAGCCGCCGCCATTTCCACATGGCCGTTAACACCCTGCTCCCTCAGAATGGCCACCTTTGGTTTGCTGGCTCCAGTGGCAATATATGGAGCGGCAACATCCCTATTGATGTCAAAAGGCAAAGAGGCATGTAAGCCTGTATCGCCGTCATCCAGCAGGTTATCAAACTCCTGACGGGCACATTCAGGGTTATCCCTGAGTGCCTGCATGCGATAACTGGTTTCAGCCCACCAGCGCTGATATTTAACCCGGCTTTCGCTACTGATCAGCTCACCATTAAAGGTAAAGTTGATACGCTGATCTGATCTCAGGGCAGCAATGGTGTGAGTGCAGGAACCCAGTCCCAGTCCGGCCAGAATATCCTTGACCTTACCTTTGTCGGCACGACGAACCTGCAGAACAGCACCCAACTCTTCATTAAAAAGGGCTGGAATGATGGCCGCTTCAGAGCCCGCCAATTTATCCAGATTCACCTCAATACCGGTGTGACCGGCAAAGGCCATCTCAACCAGTGTGGTAAAGAGACCACCGTCTGAACGGTCGTGGTAAGCCAACAGCAGGTCCTCTTCCAGACATTGCTGGATACCCGTGAAGAAGCCTTTCAGGTCTTCTGCAGAGAAAACATCAGGAGCAACATCACCCATCTGACCATAAACCTGTGCCAGGGCAGAAGCACCCAGACGGTTATGATCACGACCCAGATCCACCAGCAGCAGATCGGTCTCACCCTTATCGGTTCTCAGCTCTGGAGTGACGGTCTTGCGTATGTCGGTCACTGGAGCAAAAGCCGAAATAACCAGAGACAGCGGTGAGGTAACACTCTTTTCAACATCACCGTCTTTCCAGTTGGTACGCATGGACATAGAGTCTTTGCCTACCGGAATAGCAATACCCAATTTCGGGCAGAGTTCCATGCCTACTGCTTTACAGGTTTCATAGAGTTTGGCGTCCTCACCCGGATGACCGGCAGCAGCCATCCAGTTTGCCGACAGTTTTATATCGCCGAGCTTGTCAATCCGGGTGCTGGCGATGTTGGTAATCGCTTCACCAATCGCCATACGACCCGATGCAGGCGCATTAATAAGAGCCAGAGGGGTTCTTTCACCCATGGACATGGCTTCACCGGTACAGGTATCAAAAGCAGTAGCGGTAACCGCACAGTCAGCAACAGGTACCTGCCAGGGGCCAACCATCTGCTCACGGGCTACCAGACCGGTGATAGAGCGGTCGCCAATAGTAATCAGGAAGTTTTTGCTGGCGACGGTTGGCAGCTTGAGCACTCGCTCAGAAGCTTCTGCCAGTGTCACACCGGAAAGATCCAGTGCGTCCTGCTGAATATTTTCAGTCTGCACATCACGATGCATGCGAGGTGGTTTGCCCAATAAAACATCCAGAGGCATATCCACTGGCTGGTTATCAAAGTGGCTGTCTTCTACCAACAGGTGTGACTCTTCTGTGGCTTCGCCCACAACGGCGTAGAGACAACGCTCGCGTTGACAGATAGCTTCAAACAGCTCCATATTTTCTGGCGCTACCGCCATCACATAACGTTCCTGGGATTCATTACACCAAAGTGCCAGGGGGGACATGCCGGGCTCATCATTCAGAATATCCCTGAGCTGGAAGCGACCACCGCGGCCACCATCACTGACCAGTTCCGGCAGAGCATTGGAAAGACCTCCCGCGCCTACGTCGTGGATAAAGGCGATAGGGTTCTCATCACCCAGCTGCCAGCATTGGTCAATCACTTCCTGACAACGACGCTCCATCTCGGGGTTGTCGCGCTGAACGCTGGCAAAGTCCAGGTCTTCCTGACCTTCACCGGACGTCATGGAAGAGGCCGCACCACCACCCAGACCGATCTGCATGGCCGGACCGCCCAGAACAATCAGCTTGGCGCCAACGGGAATATCTCCTTTTTCAACATGATCAGCCCGGATATTACCCAGGCCGCCTGCCAACATGATGGGCTTATGGTAACCCCTCACTTCTTCACCCACAGACCCTTTGGCTGTGGCCTCAAAAGTACGGAAGTAGCCGCACAGGTTTGGACGACCAAATTCGTTGTTAAAGCTCGCACCACCCAGAGGGCCTTCCAGCATAATATCCAGAGCAGTCACGATCCGATCCGGCTTGCCATACTCTTTTTCCCATGGCTGTTTGTAGCCGGGAATGTTCAGATTGGATACGGAGAAACCGGTCAGACCTGCCTTTGGCTTGGAGCCTCGACCGGTCGCACCTTCATCACGGATCTCCCCCCCCGCACCGGTAGAAGCACCCGGCCATGGCGAGATGGCAGTGGGATGGTTGTGCGTTTCCACTTTCATCAGGATATGAATGTCTTCCTGGTGGTACTGGTAATCTTTCTTTTCAGGAGACGGGAAAAAACGTCCGGCTTTGGAGCCTTTAATAACGGATGCGTTGTCTTTATAGGCTGAGAGCACACCTTCACTGCTCATACTGTGGGTGTTACGGATCATCTGGAACAAAGAATGATCCTGCTGTAAACCGTCAATGGTCCAGGTCGCATTGAAGATCTTATGGCGGCAGTGCTCAGAGTTGGCCTGAGCAAACATCATCAGCTCTACATCCGTCGGGTTCCTGTCCAAACCCTCATAGCTGGTGACCAGATAATCCATTTCATCTTCTGCCAGTGCAAGTCCAAGGGACTGGTTGGCGGCAACCAGAGCCTCACGCCCGCCTTCGAGAATATCGACACGGGTCAAGGGCGCTGGCTCGGTTTCTGCAAAAAGAAGCTCTGCTTCTCTGTCATCAGCCAAAACAGCCTCGGTCATGCGGTCGTGAATCAGGCTGGATACCACTTGTTTCTGGTGTTCATTGAGGCCTTGTTCAGCGGACACATAGTAAGCCAGACCGCGTTCAATCCGGTGCACCTTGCTGAGACCACAATTTTCAGCGATGTTGGTGGCTTTACTGGACCATGGAGAAATAGTGCCCGGACGGGGTACAACAAGAAAAAGAGCGCCTGAACACTCACCTTCCTGCATCCGGGGACCATAGGTCAGTAGCTGTTCCAGAACCTTCAATTCCTGGTCGGACAATGCTTCGTCGACCCGGACAAAGTGCTGGTATTCAGCAAAAACACCGGTAATTTCAGGGATCCTGTGTTGCAGGGTTTCAAGCAGCTTTTGGCTACGAAACGGCGAGAGAGCCGGAGCACCACGCAAAATCAGCATGATAAAAACTGTCCTCAACTGGACTCAGGGGGATAATCAGGAGCGGTATGATAATCGAAATCCCAGTATGGAAACCAGTGATTGATTTACAGATCTTGACAGTTTTTTTCGTGAACTTGATATTTCTCTCGTCAGGTTGGCTTGACTCTTTAATGAACCGATAATTCCTGGACATACGGTTTAATTAAAAATTTCCACGTTTGTTAGTTTTTTCAACGACAGTAGTAAGAGAACAAGAGACTCTGGCATAGCCAGAGCATTGACAAAAAATGCTCTGGACAGTTTTTTAGTACTAAAAGATCCGGAAGACGACAGCTCACCGAACAGCAATGATTGACAGACTGGAATTCAGTTATTGAGACAAGCGTTTTGATATGCTTCGCTTGCGCCAGTGTCTGATTTTGGTATGTAATTCTCGCCGAGAATGTTTTTTTGCGCCTGCTCTGAGAGTTCATGGACAGCTTTGCAGTTCATAAGCACATTTGATTTTTCACTATCAATAACCACCAGACAATACTGTTCAGACACTGTGTCAAAGTAACTTGTCATGACTCTTGCACCCCACGCATCCACATGCGTTTGCTCCTCTATTTTTCGTATTTCCGCACAAACCGTGGAAGACGCCACCAATAAGACTGTCAAAACGAGTTTTCTCATCGAATGTACTCCAAATGTCAAAGATCAAATCATAAGAAAGCCAGAATTTGGCTTGCCCCTTCAATGAGAGGTCAATCTTCGACATTCCTTCCAATGAAAAGTTCCATCGTTCGTTGGTTTTTTACAACGGCACTCATTCATATCCGCTTTTCATAAAGCCGAATGCACCATTTCAGCACAACTTCAAACGTTTATTCTCTGCTTTTTTGGCCTCACGCCGGGCTCTGAAAAAGGAGGAAATGATTTCGCTACACTCCTCTTCAAGAACCCCGGGAGTCATTTCCACCCGATAATTCATATAGGGCAACTCCAATGTTCGGCTCTGACTGACCAGAGCCCCGGCCTTGGGTTCCGGGGCACCAAAAATCACCCGTTTTAGCCGACTGTGGATAATCGCTCCGGCACACATGGTGCAAGGTTCAAGGGTCACGTAGAGTTCACAATCCACCAATCGGTAGTTGTTGAGGGTGGCGGCCGCTTCCTGTAAGGCCATTACCTCAGCATGGGCCACCGGATTGCAGCCGCTGATGGGCTGGTTAAAACCCCGGCCTATTATTTCGCCACCCCTGACCACAACGGCCCCGACCGGAACCTCATCTTTTTCCCGGGCTTTTTCCGCTTCCTTCAGGGCCTCGCGCATCCAGAGGCTATCCGTGTTTTGATCTGCCAAAAAAGAATCTCACTACTCAACGAAGAAACTGCCGTGAGTTAACGATTCAACTCACACGTAAAAAAAAAGTTGAAACAAGTATACAGACGTTCGCCACTTTGACCGATAAAGACACTAATCAAGTTCTGGAGTTCTCCGGATCGGGTGTTCAGGAATTCTCCAACGCAATGCAAAAGAGCGATATATACTGAGAGTTAATTATCGTTATTTCAGTTTCTGACTAAGTACCATTGGAGGGTATGATCGAATGAGTTACAAGCAAAATGTAGAAGAGAATATACAGCATTTTGCAGAGAGCATCGGTCTGGGCGAGCTCAGCTTAAATGAACACGATGCCTGCGGTCTCTGTTTTGATGATACCCTGATCGTGAATATGGAATATCTGGAAGAAGACGAAGCACTGGTGTTTGTCTCTTCAGTAAAACCCATGGATGCTCACGACGATGCCAAAACCAGCCTCTACGAAAAGCTCCTGTCACTGAACCTTCAGCATCACAGTATGCAGGGTGCTTTTCACGCTCTGAACCATGACAAGTCTGAAATTCTGCTGATTCGCTCTATGCAGGCTTCGTCGGACTACGGCAACTTTGAGTCCACCCTGGAGAAGTTCGTCAACACACTTGAATGGGTGATCTCCGAGGTGAATAATACTGAAAGCGATGGTACCGCACCACCCAAAGAGAGTGGTCCAAAGCCTCCTCCCACCGCTCCCGGCGGACCTGGAGACATGGGTATGATGGTCTGATTCTTGATCAACACACCGAAAAAGAGGGCTTATTCAGCCCTCTTTTTCTTTCTGACTAATCAAATCCTGAACAGAAAAAAAACAACGGGTAACAAAGGAGACGGGGATCGTGGCCGAAGCACTTAACTACCTCACTTCTGCGCTTCAAAATGCGGTTGAAAGCAGCCGGCTACTGGATATTCGTGGCCGTGTTACCGAAGTACAGGGCATGATCATCAAAGCGGCGGTTCCCGGTGTCAAGATTGGCGAGTTGTGTGAGCTGGTGACGCCAAACGATGACAGGACCAGCTACGCCGAGGTCGTTGGCTTTCAGGGGCACGAAACGGTACTCTCTCCCATGGGTGAAATCATGGGTATCTCCTCCACAACAGAAGTGATTCCCACGGGTAAGGTTCACCATGTAGGCGTTGGCTCTCACCTTCTGGGTCACGTGCTTGATGGTATGGGAAACCCTTTAAACCCGGAAGCCTTCGACGGAGTGGAGCCTGAGACCTGGTATCCGGTTTATGCCGACAGTCCTGACCCCATGACTCGCCAGATCATTGATAAACCATTACCACTGGGCCTGAGAGTCCTGGATGGCGTACTGACCTGCGGAGAAGGACAGCGTATGGGGATCTTCGCTGCCGCCGGCGGTGGTAAGAGTACGCTGCTCTCGATGCTGGTTAAAGGGGCTGAAGTGGATGTCACAGTCCTCGCGCTGATCGGTGAAAGGGGACGGGAACTCAGGGAATTTATCGAGCATGATCTGGGCCCGGAAGGCGTCAAGAAGTCCGTTATTATCGTTGCCACTTCTGACAAATCGTCCATGGAAAGAGCCAAAGCGGCCTATACTGCCACAGCCGTCGCAGAGTATTTCAGGGACAAAGGTAAAAAAGTCCTTCTGCTAATGGATTCCGTCACCCGTTTTGCCCGTGCCCAGCGTGAAATAGGTCTGGCAGCCGGCGAGCCGCCAACCCGTCGAGGTTTTCCACCCTCAGTCTTTGCCACGCTTCCCAAGTTAATGGAGCGTGCCGGTATGTCTGATACAGGTTCAATCACGGCGCTCTACACCGTACTGGTAGAAGGTGACGATATGACTGAACCGGTAGCGGATGAGACCCGATCCATTCTGGACGGACACATCATCCTTTCCAGAAAGTTGGCTGCCGCTAACCACTACCCGGCCATTGATGTGCTATCCAGTGCCAGCCGTGTCATGAATGCCATCACCCCGGAAGAGCACAAAGCCGCAGCGGGCAAACTCAGGGAACTTCTGGCCAAGTTCGAAGAAATTGAACTGCTGGTTAAGGTCGGTGAGTATAAAGCGGGCTCAGATGCAGTGGCGGATGAAGCCTTGCGGAAAATAGACGCCATAAGAACCTTCCTGAAGCAGCGCACCGATGAACTGAGTGACTATGACACCACCATCCAGCAACTGCGTCGTGTCGTTGGAGTCTGATCTGAATGCTGCACGAACTTCTCAAGGTTAAGCAGATTCGGGAAAAGTCTGCTCAGGACGAAGTTCGCAAGTGTGAATATCGTCTGGAGCAGGCTCAGCTGGAAGTCAAAAACAAAGAGCAGGAACTGGAAGAGTACATTGACTGGCGCTGTAAAGAAGAAGAAAGGCTCTACGATAACATTATCAATACTGCGGTGAAGCAGAATGAACTGGATCAGCTAAAAGCCAAGGTAGCCCAGATGCGTGAAAAGGATGTTCTGCTGGAACAGGCCATCAACGAAGCCAGACAGAATGTCGAAAAGGCCAAAGAACAGCTTGAGCAGGCCCGTGAAGATCATGCGAAAGCCATGCAGGCTGTGGAAAAGTTTGAAGAGTTTACCAAAGCTCAGGACGAGGAAGCCGCAAAGGAAGCCGCTCGCCTCGAAGATCTGGAAATGGAAGAATTTACTGTTCGTCCGAAATTCTAGGGTGCACAGATCGCAAGGAGGCCAACCATGCAGCCCACACACTCTAATCAGAATGTTCAGCAGAATAGCAACAACCAGCCCGCTCAAAATCAGAGCCAGAATCAGAGCCAGAAAGTGTCTGAGGATCAGGCTTCTGACTTTTCCAAAAAAATGAAAAAGAAAGAAGATCCGAAAAGTACCAAAGGGGAATCCAAGGGCGATCAAAGCCTTGAAAGCCTGATGGCAGAGCGCAGAAAAAGTGCCAAGGAAGCTCTGGAAGGCAAGTTCAAAGACCAGGGCGGTGGCCGTGAAGGTCAGGAAGGTCAAAAAGGTCAGGAAGGTCAAAAAGGTCTGGAAGAGGGTGCCATGCAGTCTCTGCGTGACGGCACTGAGCATGTGATCGGTCAGGTTAGGGAAACCCAGCAGGCCTCTGAAGTTCAATTGAAAAGCATTCAGGCCGTCAGTGGCCCCAAAGAAATCAATGAAGTCATCAACAAGCTGGTTGATAAAATCATGGTGTCTTCAAAAGACGCTATCGAAGGAGCCGAAGTTCGAATCACTCTGAAAGACAATATTCTGCCGGGCACCGAAATCCGTATTCAGAGAGTCTCTGGTGAACTGCAAGTGACCATGAATACCTCTTCAGCAGACTCCCACAACTTTCTGCAAGCCAATGAAGCCAGCTTGATGAAGAATCTCGAAAAGCTGGGTGAAAAAGTTCAGGTCAACATCAACCTGTCTGGCGGAGGTGGCGAACAGAGTGAGGGGCGTTCCCGGCAGGAGTACGTGGGTGAAGAAGAACAGGAAAACGATGATTCCTGAGAGAACGGATAAACACTGATGGAACCAATACCACTGAAGTTTGAATCAATATCAGCAACCGAGCTTCAGTTGGGGCAGCTCCTGTGTCGTCGCAAAACCCGCTACCAGATTCAACTGAACGGTATCGAATTCACTGTCTCTCTTGCCGGTCTTGATCACCAGACCTCCAGCTGGCAGGCCGATATAGAACTGGCTGGCTACCCCAACAAACTCTATCTGGGCCATCAGGTTCTGGATTTTCTTTTGCCCAAAAAGCTCGACCATCAAATCATTAAAAAACTGCCTGAAAGTCTTCGTGAAGCGGCTATTTCGAGCAGCCTGACCCCCTTGTTTAATTTTTTGGGCCAGATGCTGGGTCAGTCTGTCACACTCACTCATCTCAAACCTGCCGAGCAAACAGACGCCCCTTTAATTGCAGTGGATCTTGAAGCCGGGAGCATCCGTTCCAGCATTCAGATTGAGTATTCCGAGGTGATAGAGAACCTGTTGAAGTCAATTCCACCTCATCAATCTATCTCACTGCCCGATATACCTTTATGGGTATCCCTGCAAAAAGGCAGTACCTCACTGAACCGCAGTGAACTCAATGATCTGGAAGAAGGCGACATTGTTTTTCTGGAAAAATATGTCAGTCACTCAGAGGTGATTGTAAAAATCAAACAGAATGCTGCGTTTCTCGGCACTCTTGAGGATACCCGGCTCACTATTTCACAGAGGCTTCAGCCGATGGAAGATTATTCTGCCCAAGGGTACACAGAGCATGAAGAGCCTATGCCAGAAGGCGAAGCTCCGCAGGCACCTGCTACCCCTATTGATCTTCATGATTTGCCCGTGATGCTGATGTTCGAAGTGGGCGAACAACAGCTGACATTCGCAGAATTGCAAAGCCTGACGCCTGGGTATGTTTTCCAGCTCAGTAACCCTGTGGAAGCACCGGTCAAGATCAGAGCCAATGGCCAGCTGATTGGTAAATGCCAGTTGGTGGAAATAGAAGGCCGCCTCGGAGCCCGGATTACAGAACTCACGGGAAAGACCGAATCCTAATAACCAGGCAGTACATCCAGTAGAGCAGGTTCCCGCCATGGAAAGCGGCATACTGAATTTGACCAGCCCATTTTATTTGATGGTGCCACTGGCACTGATGGCGCTGATTCCATTCATGGCAGTCATGGGCACTTCTTTTTTGAAACTGGTGGTGGTCTTTTCCATTCTCAGAAACGCCACCGGTCTTCAGCAGATTCCTCCCAACATTGCCATGAACGCGCTGGCCATTATTTTGACACTCTACATCATGGCACCTATAGGCTATCAGTCTTATGAATTGCTGGAACCTGAAAAGATTAATTTTGAGGATCTGTCCTGGATCGAATCCTTCAAGCTGGCCAGCGCCCCTTACAAGCAATTTCTCAAAGACAACACCAACGAAAAAGAGCGTAACTTCTTTCTGAAGTCTGCACGCCTTCTGTGGCCAAAAAAATACCAGCAGGAACTCTCGGGGGATGACTTTATTGTGCTGCTGCCCTCTTTTTGTATCACGGAATTGACCAAGGCGTTCCAAATTGGCTTTTTGCTCTATTTGCCTTTCATCGTCATCGACCTGATCGTCTCAAACATCCTGCTGGCCATGGGTATGATGATGGTCTCTCCCATGACCATATCCCTGCCTTTCAAACTGCTCCTGTTTGTCTTGCTGGACGGTTGGACCCGTTTGATTCAGGGACTGGTATTAAGTTATGGCTAGAAAGCCTCAAGGGAAAAGAGCATGGTAGACTCGGACATCATTCAGCTGACAGCTCAGGCACTGATGCTGACTCTGGTTTTATCCATGCCTCCGATCATTGCCGCGGCTGGCGTAGGTCTGCTGATCAGTTTGATCCAGGCCCTGACCCAGATCCAGGAGCAAACCCTGCCCTTTGCCTTCAAGCTGATTGCCGTCATCATCAGCATCTTTGCCACTGCCCGATGGTTGGGCATTGAGATTTATCATTACTCTCTGGCCATCATGAACAAAATACCGGACCTATAACCGGGTAATCCGCCATGGTCATCCCAATAGATGAGCTAAAAGAGTGGTTTTATGTATTTACCATGGGCATGCCCAGAATTGTTGCCCTGTTCACTCTGATCCCTTTCCTGCACAAACGCATGCTGGGTGGCGCCATGATGCGAAATGGCATTTGCGCCTGCATGGTCCTGTTTCTCCATCCTATGCTGGCAGAACACAAACCCGATGAAGCCCTCACCATTTATGCTACGGCCGGATTTGTTCTTAAAGAAGCTTTTATAGGGGCCATTATCGGGTTTTGTATCACCATTCCATTCTGGGCACTGGAGTCAGCGGGGTTCTTCATTGATAACCAACGGGGGGCTTCCATGGCCAGCGCCCTGAATCCTCTGTCGGGTGCGGAAACATCACCCATGGGTGTCTTGTTCTCTCAGGCTTTTACCGCTATTTTCATGGTCAGTGGCTTATTTCTGCTGTTGCTGCAAAGTCTGTTCATCAGCTATGACGTATGGCCTGTGTTCAGTTTCTATCCCAGACTGAACCCTGAAGCCACTACTTTTTTCCTGAATCAGTTCAACCTGATTATTGGACTGGCCATGTGGCTTTCTGCCCCCGTCATTATCTCCATGTTTATCACAGAATTTGGCATCGCCCTGATCAGCCGCTCAGCCCCTCAGCTGAACGTATTTATTCTGGCCATGCCGATCAAATCCGGTGTCGCGGCAGCCATCCTGGTGGTTTACGTCAGCACGATTCTACAACTGGCCAAAAAACATGACGAAAGCATTCCCATGATTTTTAAAACCGTGGGAGAGCTCTGGAAATGAGTGCTGAAAAGACAGAGAAACCTACACCAAAAAAACTGCGTGACGCCCGAAAAAAAGGTCAGGTCGCCAAGAGTAAAGAAGTATCCAGCACCTTTGGCATTATCGCCGTGGTCTGCACCCTCTGGTTTATGAGCGATACCTATCTCAACACCATTCAGGAAATGGTGATCCTTCCCGCAACGGTTTATAACGAAAACTTTCAGGACGCTTTCAAGATTGTCACCCGGGGCATTCTTGATAAATCCATTGAGCTGCTGTTACCCCTGGTTATGGTATCCATGCTGTCTGCCATCATAGGCAACATTATGCAGTTTGGCTTTCTGCTGGCCGGTGAATCGGTAAAACCCGACCTGAAAAAGATCAGTCCCATTGCCGGATTCAAGCGCATCTTTGCCATCAAAAATCTGGTGGAATTCTTCAAGTCCGTTATCAAGATTGTGTTTCTTTCCATCGTTGTTTACTTCGTCATCAAAAACAGCCTCGCTGATATGGTCAACCTCCCTTACTGTGGTAATGACTGTATCCTCCCTGTCGTCGGGGTTTTGATGAAAAAACTGATGATCTACGCCATTGCGGCTTTCTTAGTGATCTCGGTGCTGGACTATCTTTTCGAGAAGCAACAGTTCACCAAAGAAAATAAAATGTCCAAGGATGAAGTCAAACGCGAACACAAAGAGATGGAAGGTAGCCCTGAAATCAAGGGTAAACGAAAAGAAATTCACCAGGAAATTCTCAACGAAGCAGAAAACACCAAGAAATCAGACGTTGTTATCAAAAACCCGACTCACCTGGCCATCGGCCTGCACTATAAACAGGATGTGACACCACTGCCCGTGGTGACGGTTAAAGGCCGGGGTGGACGTGCACGCTTTATTGTGAAAATTGCCGATAAAGAAGGCATCCCCGTTATGGAGAATGTCCCCCTGGCCCACGCCCTGTTTGATACGGACATTGCCAGTTTCATCCCCAGCGATTTGATTGAACCGGTGGCAGAAGTATTCCGATGGGTAGAAGACCTCAAGGAAAAACAGGGCCTCTCAGACGACTCTTAAGGTTGAACAATGCAAAACCTCTGCTCAACTCTCCAGAGTATTTCTGGGCCCCACTGGCCGCCAGGCCGGTGAAATGACATTGGGCATTTCCGAGCGGTTCAGCAAGGGAGCCTTACACAGGGCGAACTCGCCGTAACGATGGTTGATCTCATCAATGGTCGCCAGTAGTTTTTCCTTTTTAATATCCTCTTCCTTGAACAGTTCTCCTTGCCCATGTTTGGGTCGCGGGTCCAGGGCTCCGACGTGTACCTGATGCACTCCCCGGCTTCTCTCTCCTTCATCCCAGTAGACATCCAGGAAAAAGTCTGCCAGTGCCATGATCAGATCGCCATCGGATGTTGGGGTTGTCGTCTTCAGCTTTTTGCTGACCCAGCCTCCGGGCGTATTCACGCCAATGGCAAACAACCGGGCTTCAAAGTCATAACGTCTGAGACGAGCGGCCACCTTTTCACACATATGCAGCAGATAGGTTCTCAGGATGGTTTTATCCCGGGTATTGGGCGGAATCACCTTACCGTGCCCGATACTCTGGGGCACGCCTACCTCTTTATGCAGTGGCTCCGGGTCCATGCCCTGGGCCATCAGCCAGATGCGTTTGCCCAGATTACCAAAACGCTTGCCCAGCACGCTAATGGGCACTTTCTGCATATCACCGCAACGACGCACACCGTACTGAGCCAGGTAACGCCCAATACCTGAACCGACGCCACACAGATCAGTGACCAGAGCATCCGACAGGGTTTCACGAGCCTGATAGGGGTGGACAACGGTCAGTCCGTCAGGCTTCTGTTGCTTGGCTGCCCACTTGGCTGTGGTCTTGTCACCACTGATACCCACTGAACACAACAGGCCGGAAGCCTCAAAAACACAGGCCTTGATCCTTCGGCCCACCTCGGCCACCGGGCAGTCATAGAGTGCCTGACAGTCGGTCAGATCGAGAAAAGCCTCGTCCACCGAGAAGACTTCTATTTCCGGAGTGATGTTTTCCAGAGCTGACATGATGCTGGAGGAAATCTGAGCATAACGATAAGGCCGCGAAGGCGCCTGGATAAGATCAGGCGCCAAACCTCTGGCCTCACGCAACCTCATACCGGTTTTGATGCCCCGGGCCCGTGCCTCGTAGGAGGCGGTGATGATGCAAGTCCCTGTTCGGCCATTGGTGACACACACCGGCTTTTGATGCCATTGAGGCCGGTCCAGCTGCTCAATGGAGGCAAAAAAGGCATTCATATCCACCAGCGCAATCATTCGGGGCCAAGGCTTGTCTTTTACAAGAATACTGTTCATTTATACAGTATTATTCACCTGAAGCTTTCAGACAAGTCCCTCTTTGATTGATTTTTTTTATCGCCCCGGAAATAGGTGCATGAGCGGATGAATTGAAGCAAATGAGTGCGATTTTATGATGTCTTCCGATTTCGTCAGCATTGCTGACAGAGATGTTATGCAACCCCTTGTCTGCATCTCGTACGATCAGCTCTACATTGGTTCACACGGGGAAGTAGCCATGTTCAAACGCACAAGGATCACCTTTCAAATCGTACTGACACTGTTCAGCTTTTTCGGATTCAACGAAGCTGTTCTGGCGGTCAGATACCGCACTACGATCTACGTAAGTCATTTCGATGCCCGGATGGCTGTTGCCCACATCAGTACGGAAACACCTGCTTTGCAGGTTATGCACCATGGAGATAACCTTCAGGCAGTGGACTGCATATTCTGAAGAAAAACCGTTAGGCCAACTAACCGGGTTGTCATTAAACAGCCTTTAAAAGAAGGCTAAGCTGACCATAAAAAACAACAACAGCATTCAAGGATAGAAAGGAGTTGCCCATGTACTCATGTATGACCCCCCACTCACCAGTCAATACAACAAGCAATGCACTACAACTGGCTCTCAACGCATTTTCAGAGGGCAAAGAGCAGGCTAAAACCTGGTTGTACAATGGTGCCTCCAGAGCGGTATCCACACTCTATTGGGGTGCCAGTGAAGTCAGCTCCATGGCGAGAAACTATATAGCCGACATGCATGAACTTAATGAGAACGACCTTCTCTTCGAATGGGATTGGGATGAAACGGATATTGGCGACAGGCAGGTAGCCGTTACTGATGCCGCTGTTTCCGTAAAAGAGCAGTCCGTGAAAGAGCAACTGATGAGAGCGCCATCACGCATCCCTCGTCCAGTGGCCAGGCCAGAGAAAAAGCCGGGGCATGCCTTCATGGCGGCTCTTTCCAGGCCTCACCCCATCCCCTTCAATACTCCGGGGGCAGAAGTTGCTGACCGTTATCAAAAAAACATTCGCACGGTGGTTTTCGGTGATAAAGATGAGCGCAGGCCGAAAATAAAACAGAAAGCACTCTCTTCAGATTTTCTGGCCAGACAAAAAGCACTGAGCGATGCCAAACAGAAATATGAGGATGACCTGAAAGCACCTGTAACCCGAGACAAATGCGGCAAGGTTAACCCTGAAACGACCAGACGGCTGGCACAGCCCAAGCACACCCGATCCAAGGGCGAGAAGAAAGCCATTCGCGATTTTACTCAACGAGAGTTTGCCAGCCACGCCTTTACCAAGCTGTATCTGAGACAGGACTTTGAAAAGGACCGTCCTGTGAAAAGCCAGAGCAGGCAGAACGCCAAAGCCAACCGCTTGAAATAATCGAGAACATTCCTCCTTGCCAGGACGCACTCCTGGCTTTTTTTTGCCTGACCGGCACACAGATCGCTTTAACGACGCCATACCCCTTGGGCATTGTTCTGGTTCCGGCTAAACTCACTGACTTTAAATCACGGGAACAGAACACAACCCATGGACAAGCATTTCTGCAGTGACAACTGTTCAGGCGTCAGCCCTGAAATCATGTACGCACTGGCTGAAGCCAACCAGGGTCATACGCCTTCCTATGGGGGCGATTCGTTGACTCAGGAAGCCGACGCCCTGATCAAGGCCACTCTGGGTCGTGAATGTGACATTTACTACGTCTACAACGGCACTGCCGCCAACACTCTGGCCTGCAAGTCGGTGCTGCGTAGTATTGATAGTATTATCTGTCCTGATAGTGCACATATCTTTACTCATGAAGCCGGTGCAGCGGCTAATGCTACCGGCAGCAAGTTCATTACGCTGCCTGCAGTGCATGGCAAAATCACTCCGAAGCAGATCCGGGCCGCCTACGAGCAGGAAACTTACTGGGGGCCTCATGCTACCCGTCCAAAGCTGGTCTCAATCACCCAGCCCACTGAATGGGGCACTTTTTACTCTCTGTCAGAATTGGCGGCCATCAAGGCTGTTTGCGAAGAGACCGGAATGCTAATGCATGTAGACGGCTGTCGTATTTACAATGCCCTTGTAGCCATGGACTGCCCTCCGGCAGAACTCTGCCAGTACATTGATATTCTGTCACTGGGAGGGACAAAAAATGGCCTGATGTTTGGTGAAGCCCTGGTGTTCTTCCATCAAGAAGCAGCCGATGGTTTCCTGCACTTGCGCAAGCAGGGGCTGCAACTGCACTCAAAAATGCGCTTTATTTCAGCCCAGATGAAAGCCCTTTTTACCGACCACCTTTGGCAGAAAAATGCCCAACAAGCCAATCAGATGGCAGCAAGGCTGGCAGAGGGCCTGTTGAAACACCCGGATATCAACCTTTACTGCCCGGTGCAGACCAACCAGCTTTTCGTCACCATGCCCAAGGCATTGGCCGCAAGACTGATGGCAGTGAGCGCCTTCTTTCCTAATGGACCTGAGTGCTATCGAATGGTGACGTCGTTTGACACGACAGAAGAAGAAGTAGACTGTTTTGCAGCCGCCGCTTTGGAAAGCTTCTAACATTCCCCGCCCGTCGCTCCACAGGCCAGACACCCCCGAATAACCCCGCCAGTCCGGCGGTTTTGATATTCAAAGAGCCAACAGACAAACAGCAAATTATTGCTCGGCAATGCGGTAAAGAAGCTTAATGAAGGCATCTGTACTTTTCTGGCTGGCGGATTCAATCGCGAATTTATTATGAAAATAGATTGATAGCTGACAGTCCCTATTGCCCAGAATAACCGTATAACCATCATCCAGTGAACTGGCGGTAACACCTTTCAAGAGGTAGCCCCCATTGATCTGTTCCCCCTCGTCCAGTATGCGGGCAAATGCCACAAGACACTTTTGAATATCAATATGTTGATCCACTTACTGACTCCTTAAGGCAAACCCAAAAAATCAAGACTCCCTGCTTACGTCATTGTCAGGGAGGCAAAGAGAAAACAGTGCAATATAAACACCACCAGGGTGACGATGGCTCTCATGGACAGGTAAGACATTACACGCCCATCGGCCAGAGGTTCTGTATGAACGCACTCAATAATCAGGGTTGCCAGATAGCCAATGGCAAGAAGCACCAGCATCTGACCATCCGCCAGCCCTGCCATAAGCCCTCCAAATACCCAGAGTGCAATGACATTACTGGCCAGCACTTTAATAACGTTTCCGGATCGATTCTCAGTGTAGGCAGCCTGTCCCCATAAAGAACCAGCCATAAAGCAGCAGATAATGACAGAGTAAACAATAAACAGATGCTCCCCACTGTTACCAAACAGAAACTGGCCCCTGATGGATAGATACAGTGAAATAACAAAAGGCGTTATCCCAAGACAGGCAAGCCAGTACATGAGTCGTTGAAAAAAATTCACTGGTTTCTCCATCTGTTCAGCCTTTTGTCTCATCGTCTTGTCTCACTAGCAGCCTGTCGGACTTAAGCGTCCGTAGCGAGGATTGCAAGAAATTGAG
>NZ_JAHHPQ010000219.1:0-1414 GCF_024606245.1 Endozoicomonas sp. SESOKO2 | reverse complement strand
AAAATATGTTGTGTGGGTCAGACTTTATTGTGAGATTCCCTGTTTATTGGTTTTTGAGTCGAGAAATATTGCAAAATTTCTTAAAACTTTATACCTGGAGTCATTACAGAATCCTATTGGATCACTCGTTAGCTTTTTCATTCTTTTTAACAATAATGGCCTGTTATCTGGTACTTTTGAAAAAGCTCCATCTGGCATATGACGATGTGGTAGCAGGCCTTTATTTTTAAGAACCAGAAGCTCATTTAGTTTTATTTTTAATGCCTCCACGTCAGGTTTTTTTACATTTTTTTGTAACCACTGTTGGTTAACCTTAGGCACATAACCAGCAGCCAGTTGATCAAAGGTTGCCAGGCAACCACTGCCTACAAAGCTAGCTGTATGTATATCTTTTCGTATCCCAAAATCACTTATAATGGCTGTTGGTATGCTGCGAGCCATAGCCTCTATTGCGACAGTTGAACTGACAGTAATGCACAGGGCAGTGTGCTGAAGGGTTTCTTCGACCGGTTCGTAGGTAAATCGCAAATTATCCGGAAATTTTAATTTCAATAATTTTCTTATTCTTTCAAGGTGCCATATTTGTTTATGAATTGTTCTGCCGCCAATTTTGCAGCGGGGCTTTATTAATATGTTTTCCTGAGGTTTTGATTTTGCTAAATGAACGAGTTTTTTTAGTAAATAACATCTTTCACGAAAATTCCTGGGCGCAACAAGCTGTTCAAAAAAAACTATATCCTTTTGTTTTTTGACGCAGTCATGTTTGATATTTAAAAGCTGAGGGTAGCCAAAACAAAATGCATTGTCTGATGAAAAAGCAAGCTCTTTCGATAATTCGATATATCTTTCGTAATCGTTGGGGCAATTGAATAATATTAAATCAGACTGTACTCTGGACAAAATGGTTGCATCATCCCCCTCAATGTATCCAGAAAAACAACTAACAATCAGTTTTGAATGATTTTTTTCAAAAAAATTAATAAATTGTTTGTTGGTAAAGTTCTCAATCAAAATATCGTTATTAAAACAATCACCGAGTGAATGTTTAATTGCATCTTTAGAGAAATTTAATGATGAGTATTTTTTAAGCAAATTGTATAAGCTGACATTATATGAAATTTTAAAAAGATTAAATTAATAATCAAATTATGTATTCTTTTAGTTTTTTCAGGTTGTAATCTGACTGCCCTTTGCAATTGACAAAAAAGTCATTGTCTCCATCGCTTGTTATCTCAGGTATGTTAACAATGTATTCGACAGTCTTTTTGTAATCATCGATATAATGGAATAACTTTTTGCTGATTGCTTCTGAAAAATATTCCTTGGCATTTTCGCCATAGGTCAGAACTTTACATCCGAAAAAACCAATAAACAGGGAATCTCACAATAAAGTCTGACCCACACAACATATTTT
>NZ_JAHHPQ010000218.1:0-20235 GCF_024606245.1 Endozoicomonas sp. SESOKO2 | reverse complement strand
GCTGTAAGCTGCATTTTTCAGTCTGTCCAACCAATTATTGCTAACGATAGTATCGGAGTTTAGTAAAATTATGTCCCGCTCTGGGTGAAGTTTCATTCCCTTGTTAACAGTACCTACAAAGCCCAAGTTTACTGAATTTTCATAAAGGGTTATTTTTTGTTGATCACCTAAATCACGTAACCATTCATTTAAAATGCTATCTGGGCCAGCATCATTAATAACAATGATTTCATAGGGCATTTCGTAAATTGCATTCAAGACACTTTTAATGCAATCCTGAGTTTCTTTCAGGCCGCTATAGACTGGAATTATGATATCAACTTCAGGTGCTAAACTCGGTGCTTTTTCAGTGAAAGGCTGCGATTTCAGGGGGGGGATACGAACTTTATTTGATGAGCGAATGTTTTGCATTAAGCCAGGAATAACCTGCTCTAATAACCACTCCGAAGCAGGGCCTTCAATACCATTAATCTGCCCACTTCTTAAGGCTTTTTGTATATTGTGTAGTGAATTTATCTGTTCTGTGGTCTGTTCTGCAATATAACGGCCACTGAAAACAATTGACCCACAGAGCTTCGATAAGATTCTAAAATCAAATGCTTTAGCGTTAGCCGCTTCTGGTAATAAAAACCTGAAGCCAGCTTGTCCTGTAGGTAGCCCATTGTCAAGCAAGTCTTGCCTAAAGATATTTGCTGTTGTGTCGAATGTCGATCTTCCATTAATTTCCAAGGTTAAAGCGATCGGTGTTTTCGTGTCAGAATAGAGCCAACCAGAAATAACATTACTGCAGATTTCATCAATATACCCCTTGAATTGATGGTTACAGACTTTTAAGCCAGTGATGGTCGGGTGACGTCTTGGCTTTTCACCTAATAAAGCTCGCAGGCGTAGTGATTGCTTAATAGGAAGTAGTTTTATCGCTTGAGCTAAGTATAAAGTTAGTCTTCTAATACTTAACCTGGTTAAACGTCGGATTTTTTTCAACACAAAAAAAGTACTATTAATAGATTCTTAAAATTAAGAAGTGGTTGTTAAAATTTAATTCTTCCTGCGAATAGCTCTTTGAATATAAGTTTTTCAACTTCTTGTGATTCGTTAACTGGAATAAAGCTTTTATTTAATTTTTCGACATCGCTGTCATCAAATAAATTGTCTGCATCAAAATACTGCTTTGCAATTTTTTTGTTTATAGTAGAGTGGTGCTCAAGAACTTGCTTTCTTTGGTTTGGGTTTAATAAAGTACCTTTTTCTCTAAACTGTTCTTTAGAGTTGAACCATTTGACAAAGATAGCTCGCTCATGAGTAGAAGGGAAAATATCGCGATGCTTGGCCATAAAGCGAACAAGGTGAGCATTCCATGATAAGTTGCTTCTCTTCTCTTCGCTGCTATCAAATGGGCAGCTCTCACCAATGATTTTGAAAAAATCTTCAACAGCATTGAACGTTTTACGATCCCCATAAAGTTTTAGCTTTATGTTCGACTTTCCAAAGACTTCAACCCAAGGCATTAACACTTGAAAGTAGTTATACGATGGCTTGTTATTATTATAGAAATCCATAATGTTAGAAGGTACTTTTGCCCCCATTTTTACAGCTTGACTATAAACTGATTCCAAATACTTATCTTGCCGACGAATATATACGACTATTTTTACATCAAAATCTGAAAGGTAATCCCTGATGATTTCAGCATGCATTTTATTTCTGAGCAATATAAAAAACTCAGAGCTTAAAATTATCTTTTCACAATCTGAGTGTTTGATTTCATTAACAACATTTAGCCAATGTTCAGGTGTGTGTTTGTAATCTGCAGGTGGGTGACCGAGTCCTAATCCCCAAGACAGTGGGTAGTGGGCACTCCCAGCCTGGCCTGAGGTAGGGTAGAGTATACCTTGCTTTTTGAGTAGCTGCCGATGCAATGCGAGTTGCTTTTGAATGCTGGTTGTTCCGGTTTTGTTGGTGCCGATATGTAGGTAAATGGTTTTCATCATTTAAATATATAAGGTCTATTGGCTTACGTTTGAATGGGTAAGTAACGTGAGTTCGACGCTCAGAAAGCCATCGGTACACCTTCTGTTAGTAATGAAATATCAATATGAGGCTTTCTGGGTTGCAGGGTATAGGCTATGAGGCCTGCTATCAGGTTTACAGCAAAGTTGAATGGTGACCGGTGGCGGGAGTGCTCTATCTGAGAGATGTTTTTAAGTTGATCGTTAACACTCTCTATGACAGCCCTTTTTCGTAACATCACTTTGTCAAAGGCTTTCAGCTCCTTTGGCTTCATGTTCTTCCTCACTTTCGTAACCAGATTCAATCCTTTCTCTTTCAACCAAGCCACTAGCTTTTCTGAGATATAACCCTTGTCCCCATAAAGCTGGCCTGCTAAATCTTCAACAAGATCTGGCACTGGCTTTCGGTCATCAGTGTTAGCTGTCGTCAAACAGAAGGATAAAATTTCTCCCAAATGGTTGATGATCAGGTGGAGTTTGAAGCCAAACTTCCAACCTGTAGACGTCTTTCCACGTTTAGCCTCTTCTGAGAAAACCTTATGGCTGTTAATTCGGTGGTTATCACAAACGACAATTGGCGTTGAATCAATGAATGACAAACCAGTTTGTTGCCCCATACATTGACTTTTGAGATAAACGGTCAATGGTCTCAATGCTTGTTTCATGAGCTCCACAAAACGATTGTAAGAGACCAGATTGGGGAATCAGTCTGATTTATGACGCACAATGTGATTCTGGTAGTAATGTTTGAAATCTCGGAAGGCACTCTGATGAAAACAAGTGATGATAGTCATTATTTCACTCAGCGACAGTTTCGATATAACCGGTGACTTTTTGGCATTGCAGATAAGCTGCTTATGCCATTCTGGTTCAAAAGTAAGGCAGAAATCATCGACATCACAGAATACACTGGTCATAGACATGGGAGCCTCTGGTTAGCTATCTGAGGGGTGCAACCGAAAGATAGTTAAATCACAGGGGCTTCCTTGTCTTTTTTTGCATCGAACTCACGTTAAGTATCAAAGCCTGTTTTTTTCTGTTAATACAGGTTTATGGATTGAAAATTATTTAGGTTTCTATATTTACATGGAATGTAAAACAAAGCCTGTGATGGTCAGTTTTCTCTATTGGTGCTCTAACTCTCTACTTTTAATTAATTGTTTTTGGTAATAGGGTGCTGTGTTTAACCTTCATGGTCTAGCTTGAATAGAGGTAATTTTTCAATTGCACTTGAAGCCTCATGTGAATTGCAAAACTTATGATAATCTTTTTTCGTACCTTGTGATTTCCCTCTTAACATTTCCTCATAAATAATGTCGTCGATGAGTTCTGAGTCTAGATTGAGATTATTTACAATGTATTTAGCATGTTTTACAGAAATACTAACATCTTTGTTTTTATAAAGATCTTCAAAAGAGATCGCTATTGGGTTTAGATTTTCTAATAGCATTTGATTGTAGACGGTTAGCATTTTTTTTCTTGATTGATTCTCATGATTAATCAAGCTTGTAACATTTATTGGTGTGGTAAAGATTTTAGGATCAACTGGCTTTAGCTGTTTTTTTCCCCAAATACCTGTTTTTTGAGCATAATGTAATGATAGTAATCTGGATTTAGGGTCTTCTCTATATAGAAAGAGGTGTCTATAGCCAAGTCTTGTTGACTCCTGCATAAGCTGTAGGTTTAGCTCATTAGGTATTATTTCTAAACAGTGCTTAATGGTCGGCTTGCTCGAAAGAGCTTTTCGTATGTCAATACGAAGTTTTTCTGTGTCTTTTTTATCTCTAAACGACCTTGTGATGTTTCCAAAAACACGATCATCATTAAAAGGTTCATGCTCTATTTTTGGATATGGGGTAAGATTAAATAGAAATTGGGCGAAGTTTGTACCACCTGCCCTTCTAAAGGTCCAGATAATAAATGGAATGCTTTTCATAAATACCTCTCTACTCTGTAAAGGAGTCGACTGAGTGGCCGAATTCACCGGAATAACCACATAGCTCTTTTTGATCTTTGTTTTGATTTTTGTTTCGATCTGTAGAATTGGTTAAAGTTGTTAAGTCTGCTCTTAATGATTTGTTTTCTGATTTTAGACGTGAGTTGATTAAAGAAAGATCATTAAGAATCTTTGCAATTGATGTGATTGTATCTTTAGTCCAAACTTCGTTAATCTTTACCTTGTCTTGTATATTACCGGCCAGTTTTATACCAAAATTCTTTTCTAGTAGTTCTAACTGCACTTTTGTATTCTCTACTACTTCCTCAAGAAAGTAGGTGTCAGCTGTATATTTTGGGCCTGAGATTTTATTTAAGTATTCAGAGGGCCCTCTATCACAGCTACCGCTAGGTGCTATTTCTGAAAGTGAGTCTGCAATTAACATCGCAGCTTCACTCAGGGTGGTATTGTCTATGTTTTTTGTGTTTGAGTCATTATCATTAGATTTGATATTACAATAAAATCTAAAGTCAGTTAAAAGATCACCACTTTTAAGTGACTTTTTCTCAAATGGAATTATTTTAATCGACTCTTTACCAAACACTTCTACCCATCTGAATACTCGATTTATCTCATCAGGTTTAGAGTGGTATTTAAAAGCAGTCTTAATATTATAATGACCTTGCTTAACCTGTTCATTTACCGCAGAGGATGCATGCAGTGCAGGATGTCTGATATAGGCTATTACCTTAATTTCATCAAAATATTCTTTGAAATAATACTTTAATCCATAAATATCACTTACGGACAAATCTAAAAGGAACTCAGAAGAAAGGATTAAAGTTTTTGAATTATTGGTTGTTTTAATTAATTTGGTGATTTCATCCTTCGCATTAGTAAAAAGCTCATTCTGACCTTTACTACTATTCCTAACTGTAACATGATTATCATTATTGCTATGGAAAAAGTGAATTAAGAAAGTGTTGTTGGAGCAACTATTCGAGTAAATAATACCTTGTTTTGCCAGTTCTTCCGAGTTATTGAATAGATAGTTCTGTATTGTTGTGGTACCTGTTTTCCAAGTTCCAATATGGAGTATTAACTTTTTCATACATTTCTTTAACACCGCAGTTTAGTTGTATTTGCACCAAATTAAAATTGACAGTTCTTCTGTATTTTGTTGGTGATTTATTAAAAACTAAGTTGTGGTCTTTTATCCTGTTCTTTGTGGCTATAGGTAACTTTGGTTTTCTGTAAAATGATTCGAGTTTTGATAAGTTTCAATCTTGTTCATCATTATTGCATGTTTAAATGAATAGTTTGTGTATTCATTCCTGACTTCCATTTCTGATATTCATTAATGCAGAACTATTCATTTCTAGAATTTTTTTGAATAGACGTGGTTCCTGTTTTTTCAGTCTCAGTATGCAGAACTAGTTCCTTATACACAGCTTACCACTCCATTTCAGAAATGTAATTGGCTCTTTTTAAATCGGAACTATTTCTGTATTTTATAGATGCTTTTTTACAACGTAGTTGAGGTACCTCATTTTTATTGAATAACCCTAAATATCTTCGATATTCTGCACCATTATTCCAATGTTGCCCTGATTTAATTTCTCGGACGATCTTTGTATGGAATTTAGAGTGATATTTAAAATGCATAATTCCGCATTGCTTACTAAATATTTTATGGCCTACCATAAAATGGAGACCTTCTATCAGATTCATACCTGGGTTGTATTTTAATAGATTATATTTTTGATTGAGATAATTTGGCTGTGGGTAAGCATTGTATTTACCAAAGATACGCTCACGAACCCCAGCAGAATAGACTTTTGAGTTACTGAATGGTCCATAATTCGCCTGGTCAAGTACTTTCATAGATTCGACTGTATCAAAGTAATTGCAAGTCTCATAAAATGGGCGACTTTCTGTTATATCTGCAGTATCCAGTGAGCCTTTTGGGTAGAAATCTACCATAGGTGAGAGGATTGCTGTCGCATGTTCATGGTCTGCTTTTGCTACTAATTCTTGAATGCTTTGCTCTTCAAAGTTGTCGAATACAAATAGTTCATCCGAATCTATGATCAAAGTCCACTTGCCAAGGCAATAGTGACTGCAGAGAGTTTCTTGCCAATTTACTCCAAATCGTGAAAATTTGTAATCTTGCGTTGCAACAAAGACGGAAACATCGTCCTGTTCCAGCATGTAATCTATGGAGTTATCAGATGAGCTATTATCAACGAAAAGGAAATGCTCTACACCAATCTTACGATGGTGCGACAAAAGGTTTGGTAAAAACTCCTGTTCATTTTTACCTACAATGATGCCTAAAACTTTAGCTTTTTCAATTGCAATTTTGTTTACTTTGAGAGCCTTTAAAACCGGAGCTTGTTCTGATGCAGAGAGCCAAGCTGGTGACATGTCGTCTGTAACATCACGATAGATTAAATTAGGCACTTCTAGTGACCATTCATCATGCAATTGCTTATAAAAATTGCGTCTGAATTGATCATCTTCAGTATGTAAAACTTTAATATTTGTAACTTTATTTGGGAGTAACCCGTAGTCCCATATTTGAACATCACGACCATTAGCCACATTGCGGCGAATTACACAGTTATAGCCTTTATCAATACAGCGAATATCTGATAGGGATAATAAATCACCTACAAGTTTATCTTCAAAATAAGAAGTAGAAAGTAGTTGAATATTGTCAAAGGACTTAGCCTGTTGATTCATTTTGTTTATAGCATTACGGCTGAGAATATAGCCCGTACTTCCATCACCATAGCTGGACAGTTCAGGGCTGAGGTCTAATGATGTTTTTGCCTCATTTGTTGTAGATTTCTGGTGGTGCCAGCTTCTGTCAACCCCACCCATAGGGCGGTTTACGATACGCCCAAAGTAATCATGCCCTAAAAATGCAGGATCACCGAACATCGCTTTGACATTTAGAACACAATCATCATCCAGTTTGTAATAGTACTGATGACTGCTGCTCTGTGCAGCAAATTCAAACATACGAAGTGATTTGTGTGGTAGCTCTTCGTACGTATCTGGTACATCAAGTCTGATTTTGTCGTTATCACAATGGGCTACTTCGGCATCACCTACAACAAAAGCGTAATCTATACCGCAGCTTTTAAGATCGTTTAACCAGGTATCACGAATAATCTGATGCCGTGTGCTTTCGTATTTGTTGCAGCTGTATATGATTACCTTAAGGTATGGATATATTCCATTTTCGGTAATTTTACGGCATATAACTTTTTGACGATTCAAATCTGTTATATCAGCAATGGTGCTGTTCAGTAGTTCTAATGTATCAGTGAGGTTAGCAATACCACCGAACTGGTCAGAAAGTTGATGTATTACATTGATACTGCTTTGCTCTTCAGTGAGTTTTAGTGAAACATATAATTTTAACTTGAGCCACGAAGTCAGTACTTTTGTACTTGCCAGTGGCTCAATAATTTGAAGCAAATCTCCTTCAATAGCATCATGTTTGGCTAACCATAGAGTTTCACTGACCAAAAGCTCAATAAGATCTGGATTATTATCCTGATCCGTCTGCTCTGAAGTTTTTAGAAAATGTGACAGTTTGTCAATAAACGCCCTTGTTTCTTCGTGACCTTCGCTACTTCTGGCATTTAGTGCTGCTTTAAACCAATAAGAATCTTTCCTTCTAGCCTTATCACCGTGCTCACTGATCTTACGCATCAGTTCTCTTCGCGATTCAGGGCAGCTTTCCAATTGCAGTGCAGAAAAGGTGTCACCCATCTCTATATGGATAGCCTTCAGAAGGTCGAATAATGCAGTTCTTTCAGTCAGTTGAATATAGCGAGATAAAGCAAGGAAGTGCTGGTCAATGCCTTCTACACCAAATTCCCTTTTTAGGGTAAGCAATTCAGGAACTATAGCGGCAAGTTCCTCATTACTGTATGCATGAGACGAATCAAATGAATTAAAGAATGTCTTTATCTTTCTGATTCTTTTGTAGAAGTGCTTAAATTCGTGATAAATATTGTAGTCAAACGCTTCCAGTTCCTCAAAGCAAAGTGAGTCAGTGTAGGCTTCACTAAGGCTTAAGACAGGGCGTACCATATTTTCAAGAATAGAAAACTCCTGAAACTGACACAAAATACCAGTGTTGATTACTCCGGCCAGAGTTTTTTGAAATGTTTCTCTTTTCAGTTCGTTAGCATTATTGCTTATTTTATAACGGAGTACATTATCAAACGCTTCGATTAAGTTTTTATAAATAGACTGACTTGGCCTGTCTTTTAGTAAAGCGTCAGTCACATAACAAAAACTATCTGTATTAAAGTAATCAAGATTCCAGATTTTCCAAGCATACTCTTTAAGAAGTTCGGAAACAACTATGGGGTCACGATTTGTTTCCAGAGCCTGTACAACAAATGATAGAGCAAACCAATGATTATCTGGATTGGTTATAGCCAGCCTAAGTGCCTCATTTTTATTGAGTTCACCCTGATCATGCTTTAGATACCAGGATGGATCACAGTTGATTAGTTTTAACTCATGGCTGCGATTTTGATATTGTAGAGCACCTGCAAGCAGTGGCCAGTAGTCTTTCTTTAGTTCTTCAGTGAGGTTATTCCATAACATCAGCCCTTCAATCTGATCTTTAGGAAAGTTTTCAATGAATTCAAACTTTCTACTTTCAGAACCAGTACAGCTTTCAACTAAATTTTCTTCAATAGCTGAAGCTGAGTAGCTGGTTATTAAGTCCTTAGCTTTGAGGTAAGGTAGCTGGCAGAGCACCTCGGTAATTTTATCGGATAATGGATGCTGATAATATTGATCACCTGTCTGCTGAAGAAAAGCAGCAATAAAATCAGGATTGAATCGAACTTTATTCAACAGCTCATAATACTCATTTTCTGCATTTTTATCGAAGTTCAAGTTTGGGATGATGAGTTCAAAGAGTGTGCTGAGTTCTTTGTAAAGGCCAGACTGAAACAACGAGTCAATTAAAAACAATTTGTTCCATTCAGTTAGGTAACCAATACTGTCCTCATTAATCAATGGGGTCAGTGAAATATAGTGATTAAGGTCACTTTTTAAAGTCTTGGCAACACTTCTGTAAAAATCATCTTTTTCAATTGTGACTTCATGCTGTATAGGTGATTCATGAACTGAGAGTGAAAAGGTCAATTTTTCTGATTGTTTTAAAATTTTCACAATAGCTTTTACTGGTAATTGCCAATCGAAGCCTTTACCATGATTAATCTCGGGTAATGCCAATAAATCCTCTCGCTCAACCTTTGGGACGAACTGGCAAACAGGAGTTCCATTAACCAAAATATTACAGTTATCGTAATTGGCATTAGTTTGGTTTTTTTTATCGTATGCTACCCAACCACCCAAATAGAGACCACTGACATAATCAATATAACCTTTTGGTTGATTCTTAGAGAGAGTCTGCTTTTTCTTACTATTTAAAGAGACGAGTTGTCCCTTTTTTAAAAGTTCATCTTTGATTGTGTTAAATTGCATTTTATTTATGAAGTGGATAAGTTAAAGGGATTTAGTGAGTTTGTTTTTGGCTTTTAATTAAGGACTTAAGAATTTTCAAACAATGTTGCTGGTTGATTCAGTCTTGATAGCTTTCATCGATAACAGCTAGCCACCAATCTTGATTGTTCAAATACCATTCAACGGTTTTGCGAATACCGGTTTCAAAAGATTCTTTGGGTTCATAACCCAGCTCTGAGCGGGTTTTTGCTGCATCAATCGCATAACGGCGGTCGTGGCCGGGGCGGTCTTTTACGTACTCGATCAGGGATTCTGAGTTACCGGCGATGGCGGACTTTGCTGTTGGGAAGCGTTGTTTGAGCTGGAGGCTGGACAGAGAATTGTTCCCGAAATTCTCTGCATTCCCACCATCCTTGGCGATCAAAGCTGGAAGCTGGAAGCTTTCATTCAACAACTTACAGACGAGTTTAACTATGTCGATGTTGTGCCATTCGTTGTGGCCGCCGATGTTGTAGTTTTCGCCGACTTTGCCTTTGTTGAGAACCAGCTCTATTCCGCGGGCATGATCTTCTACATACAGCCAGTCGCGGATTTGTTTGCCGTCGCCGTATATGGGGAGTGGCTTGTCGTGCAGGATGTTTGTGATAACCAGCGGGATCAGTTTTTCCGGGAAATGGTAAGGGCCGTAGTTGTTGGAGCAGTTGCTAATTGTGGTCTTTAGACCGTAGGTTTCCTGATAGGAGCGAACCAAGTGGTCACTGGATGCTTTGCTGGCTGCATAGGGCGAGTTTGGGGCGTACGCGGTTTCTTCGGTAAAGGCTGGTTCACTTAACGACAAAGTGCCGTATACCTCGTCAGTAGAGACATGATGGAAACGATGTTCTTTACCTTGTAACAGGTCTTCGTCCAACCACACTTTTTTTGCCGCTTTGAGCAGGCTGTGGGTGCCTATGATATTCGTTTCAAGGAATGCATCCGGGCCTGTTATGGAGCGGTCTACATGGGATTCAGCTGCAAAGTGGACTAAAGTGTCGATTTTATGGTTTCTCAGTAAACCTTCTACCCGTTTTGTATCCAGAATATTCCCGTGTACAAAGGTGTAATTGGGGTGATCTTTGATGGGATCAAGGCTGGCAAGATTTCCTGCATAAGTCAGGGCATCAAGAACTACGATGTTATGCTCGGGGTATTGCTTTATCCAGTATTGAACAAAGTTTGCTCCAATGAATCCGGCGCCACCGGTGACTAATAGTGATTTCATGAAACTGGTTTGTCTGACTTAAGCTCTGTGAGCACGGACCTGAGAGCACTTCGCCAATGTTCAATGGGAAGCACTAACTCAGAGTATGTCAGCTGTTTGTCCAAAACGCTGTATTTAGGGCGTTCAGCCGGAGTAGGGTAGGCCGAAGTTGGAATTGGTTTGACCGGGATGCTTTTTTTCAGAATGCCAAGAGATAACGCTTCTTCCTGGATCGCCACAGCGAAGTCGTACCAGCTTGCTACTCCGGCGTCGGTCCAGTTGAAGATAGCTGGAAGCTGGAAGCTGGGCAGAGAATTGTTCCCGACATTCTCTGCATTTCCACCATCCTTGGCGGTCAAAGCTGGAAGCTGGAAGCTGGAGGCTTGAAGCTTTTTTAGTGATTGCCAGCAGCATTGTGCTAGTGACTTGGCGGAAGTGGGGGTGCCAATTTGGTCAAAAACGATACCTAGCTGTTCTTTTTCTTGCATCAGGTTGAGCATGGTTTTTACAAAATTATTACCGTGGGAGGAATAGACCCAGGCTGTGCGAATGACAACGGCTTTGTTGCCGAGTATCTCAAGAACTTGTTTTTCGCCCTGAAGCTTGCTTTCTCCGTAAACATTGACAGGGTTGGTTTTGTCAGTCACTTTATAGGGCGTTGATTGGGAGCCATCAAAGACAAAGTCTGTTGATACCTGAACCATCGGGATGTCATGCTTTGAGCATGCTTCTGCCAGGTAAGCGGCGCCTTTGGTATTCACTGCGAAAGCTGAATCACTGTCTGTCTCCGCTTTATCAACCGCAGTATAAGCCGCGGCATTGATCACCGCTTCAGGCTCATGAGCATCAAAGTAAGCATCAACAGATACCTGCGAGGTAATATCCAGTCGATATCGATCAGCACAAAGTAGCTCTATTCCTTCAGGCACAGCCCTCTGCAACTCATACCCCAATTGCCCATCACAACCCGTAATTAAAACCCTCATCTTCAACCTTCCCTAACCCACCTTCCAGACCGAAAATTGTTCCCGACATTTTCGGCACTTCCACCATCGCTTCCAGCTTCCAGCTTCCAGCTTCCAGCTCCAACAAACGCAACAGCATTCTCATCCTTACCAGACAGCAAAGGCTGCTCCCCATCAACCAACGGCCATTCAATCCCCAGTTCAGGATCATCCCAGGCAATACTCAAATCATACTCTGGCGCATAATAATCTGTGCACTTATAAACGAAATCAGCACTTTCACTGGTGACATAAAAACCGTGGGCAAAACCTTCGGGCACCCAGAACATACGTTTATTTTCTGAAGAAAGGTAAACACCGTGCCATTGACCGTAGGTGTCAGAGCCTTTTCTCAAGTCTACAGCGACATCAAACACTTCGCCCTGAATCACTCTTACCAGTTTTCCCTGAGTGTGTTGAGTTTGAATATGAAGGCCTCGCAATATCCCTTGTTTTGAGCGGCTGTGATTGTCCTGAACAAAGTGGGTTGGAAGACCCAGTTCTTCAAATTTTTTGGCTTGCCAGGTCTCCATGAAAAAGCCGCGTTCATCACCAAACACCTGAGGCTCAATGACCTTAAGACCTTCAATGCCTGTTTCCAATGCTTTCACTGTCATGGTACCTCAGGCAACTTCAGTCTTATGTTGTTCGAACCAGCTGATACCTTCCAGTTCTTCGATAATATTCATGAGGTAAATACCATAGCCGCTCTTACGCAGTGGGCCAGCAATTTCAAACAATTGTTCTGCACCAATGTAGCCCATTCTATAGGCTATTTCTTCAGGGCAGGCAATTTTCAAACCCTGTCTGGATTCAATAGTTTCAATATAAGCTGCAGCATGAAGAAGGCTTTGATGAGTACCTGTGTCCAGCCAGGTTGAGCCTCGACCGATAGTGGCAACATTCAGACTGCCTTCCTTAAGGTAACAGTCAATTACAGACGTGATTTCCAGTTCACCCCGTGCTGAAGGCTTTACCGATTTAGCAAAGTCTACAACCTTGTTATCGAAGAAATATAAACCCGTTACAGCATAATTTGATTTGGGCACTGAGGGTTTTTCTTCAATGGTCAAAGCTTTGTTATTTTCATCCAGTTCTATAACACCATAATCCCGAGGGTTACTGACCCGGTAACTAAAGATTGTGGCTCCTTGTTGTTTATCAGCCTTTTGAAGCAGACTGGAAAACTTGTGACCGTAAAACAGATTATCACCCAATATCAGAACGCAATCACTTAAACCTATAAACTCTTCTGCCAATATAAAAGCCTGAGCGAGGCCATCTGGTGAAGGTTGAGCCAGATATTCAAGACGGATACCCCACTGCGAGCCATCACCTAACAGCTCTTTAAAGCGATGCTGTTCTTGAGGTGTGGTGATAAGAGCTATTTCGGTAATACCCGACAGCATTAATGTTGCCAGTGGGTAATAGATCATGGGTTTATCATAAACCGGCATTAGCTGTTTGCTGACAACACGGGTTAAGGGATAAAGGCGGGTGCCAGAGCCTCCAGCCAGGATAATACCTTTTCTGTTAGATTTTCCCATCTTAGATCCTGATTGCCGGGTTGTTAGAGGCTCAACATTACATGAGCTCTCATCGTAAACTGATAGATAACCTGCACAACATCGCTGGTATATTGCATGTTTTTTTCATCAGCTTGTAGCATAACAAGCATTACATTGCCGCCTTTAATGTCATATCTGGAGAGGTCGCCATTAAACCGGTGATTGTTGAGCGAGGGTAGGGCCGTCATATCTACAACGGTGCTCAATGATGTCGTTTTTCTGTTCCGGGCTGTCTCAATCGTCACCACCTAACTTTAAATTGTGGAGCTTGAGTAGGTAAGCTTCGATCTGATCGATAATTTTAATCAGTTCGGGAGCCACAGCCCATGCCATGTTGAGCGCATCAGCCCGTTGTGATTCAGCTTCCGGGTAGTCTTGAGAAAGTACATTACAAATTTCACGCATTTTCCGCCAGCTATCGGCAGAACTGAGGATATGTCGCTTTTCCATCCGTGATAACGTATCTGCCATATTCAAGCCTTCTTCATCTTCCATTCGTAGTAAGTTTCTGAAGAGCTTGTTGCCAATACAGTCTTGCAGGCCTGCAAATCGAACTCTGAAAGCATCGAGTTTTTCGAATAGCGCTTCATCTTTCGACTTGAGTGCTTGAGCAGTCAATGGAAAGTGCTGTTCAAGCCTGCTGAGCGAAACTTCCATGCGTTTAACGGCTATTTGAGACACAGACCAATTTTGCTCAAAAAGAGATAGATATTTTGTATTGAGTGGCATTGTTCGTCTCAAAGATCAGAAGGCTTTGAACGCAGTATGCTGCCGATATTGCCACCTTACAAGCTCAATACCACAGCCGTACTCATAGCCACCTGATAAATCACCTGCATGATATCACTGGTGTACTGCATGGTTTTCTCATCCACTTGTGGCATAACCAGAATTTCATCGCCGGGCCTAACGTCATATTTGGCGAGGCCGCCGCTAAACCAGCCATCGTTATACTCAATACGTGAAATAGTGCCGTCACTATGGAGTATCAGGACACGGGATTGGTCCGCTTTTTGAGAGTATCCCCCTGCCGAGGAAACGTAATCCGCTATAGTCTTGCCATTGTCAAAAACCATGGCATTAGGGAACATAACTTCGCCGTGCACCTGAACCAGAACGGTTTTATTAGGAATAACGACTCTGTCCTGGTCTTTCAGCAATACGTCCATGCGAGTTTTATTTTGACCTAACAGCACCTGACCACGTGGTTTTGTCTGTCTGGCTCTTTCTACGAACTGAAGGATTGAGTCTGCATCGGCTTTTCTTAAATTGGCTTCGCCTATGCTTTTGCTTCGTGCTGAGAGTGCCGCTTGTTCAAGCTGCTTCAACTGTACATCGAGCATGGCTTTTTGGCGTTCTGCCACCGACTCTCTGAAGAGTTGCATCGCTTCTATGTTGGAGCGGTCGTTAGGGGAGAGGCGGGCCATTAGATCTTTAATGGTGCTGCCATAAGGGAGGATATAAACGGCCTGGCCATTGTGTTCGCCCTCTACGGAAACGCTGATGGTTCCGGGCATTTTGTCAGAAACAACGGTGACTTCATCGCCACTCTGGAGTTGAACGTCGGCTGTTTTGGCAATAGGCAGGTATTCCACGTTACGCTTGGCCATTTGGTTTCTGGCAATTCGAACGTGGGTGGCCTCGGGTAATACACCGACCATATCCAGTGCGTCTTTCAGAGCTGTCTGGCCGTTGGCGAATTCAATCTGAACCGGGTTTTCCACCAGTCCGTCAAAGGCAGTAACACCTTGTCGTGTGTTGACAACCAGAGTATCACCATCGCCCAGCTGAATCTGTTCAATGGTGCCTGTAAGAAGGAACTCATAGAGGTTAAAGGTGGCTCTGGTCTTGCCATTACGTTTTAATTCAACATTCAGGTAACTACCAGACTCTGGGCGTATACCCCCGGCTTTTGCCAGAAAGGCCAGTATTGAATCCGATGAGAAGCCACCATAAAGGCCGGGTGATTGCACAAAGCCGGTCACAAACAGTTTGACCGGTTCTGCTGCATTCAGGCTGGCGTAAACGTTGACATTCTTTTGGTAAACACTGCGAACTTTTTTCTCGATCACCTGATTAAGGTCTTTGTTGGCAACACCTTCCAGTTTTACAGGGCCTACCTGTGGGATAAAGACATTGCCCTGGGCGTCGACCGTGAGTTCTACGGAAACTTCATAGGCTCCCCACATTTGCAGAGTGACTCTGTCGCCAATGGCCAGAGTGTACTCAGGGTTGAACCCTTTAAACTCGGCCTGCTTGAAGCCATCAAATAAATTTTGACCGAATACCGTACGCTGGGTGACGTTTTCAACCAGTTCCGGGCCCACTGTTTCTGTTTCTGTGGATTCGGGGATCGCTGTGTTTGCATAAGCCGCCATGCTGAGCATGAGAGCGGCTGTTGATGAAATGAGTGGTAGTTTCATAGATTCATAGTCTTGGAAATCGGGAATGCTTTAACGATGCTGTTTTATTGGTCTTTCGTCAATCACGATGCTCATGGATGGTGGCGCGAATCATACGGGCCAGCGCAAAAATCATCAGCAAAACCAGCAGTATGTTGATGAGGGAGTAGGCCACCTTGGGGTACTTGGCATCTTGTGCCTGGTAAGGACTGCTGACTACAACCAGCTGTTTTAATTTACGACTCGCCTCGGTGCGGGTTGTTTCCAGGGCAACCAGTGCCGATGTGTAGGCCTGGGTAGCCAGATCGAGATCCAGTTGTAACTCTTGTTGTCGAGCGGCAAGATCGTTCAGCGAAGTAGATCCACTGTCGACCAGCTTGTCCTTTTCTGTGGTGATCTGTGACTGAAGCGCGCTGATCCGTTGTTTTAATGCAATGACCTGGCTTGAGTTCTCGTTCAGATAAGAAGTCAGCGTCTGCAATTCGGTTTGGCTTCTGATCAATTCTGCCTGAAGCTCATTCATAATACCGTTAAGGGCAGCCCCTTGTTCCTCGACGCTGAGCAAACCGGTTTCGTTCTGGAAATTCAGCAGTCTGCGAGTGAAGTCCTTGAGCCTTTGTTCTGCTCGCTCAACTTCTGAACGGACAAACGTCAACTGTTCATTAGCCAGATTGTGACTGATGTCATTCACAAAGCTCTCGCTCTTTAGAAGAATCAGGTCGGTGATTTTTTTGGCGTATTCGGGCTCAAAACCTTGAACCTCCATATCCAGCATGCCATTGGTATCGTTGTATCGAACATTGATATGACTGCGATAAAAGTCGAGAAAGTCCTCCTGGCTGGCAGATGGGGAGAGTCTGGAGATCCAGTCACCAGATTCAATGTAATGTTGTCTCAGGCTCACCTCTTGATTGAGGTAGTCCAGCATGTCGGGTGATTGTATAAAGGTCTCCAGAATTCGCTGGTCATTGCTGGCTTGTGGGGTCACGCCGAACAGGCTCAGGCCCTCAATAGAACCCCCACCTGAGTCGCTTCGCTCAATAAGGAAGCTGGCTTCGGAAACATAACGGGCGAAAGCGATCAGGGTAAAGTATATTGCAGCGATTGCCCAGGGAATCAGAACAATAGCGGTAAACCACTGCCCGGTTTGATGAGTCAGTAGCGCCGACTTAAGCTTATGAGTCAGTTTTAGCTTTTTTAGCTTTTTTAGCTTTTTCTTGATGGTGTAAGCAGGCGCGTCGGGCTTTTTAGACTTCGGTGGCGTTCGAAGAACTTCGCTGTTGCTGTTGGGCTGAGCTTCTTTCGGGGGGGCTTGAGGCGGTGTTTGAATGGTATCTGGCATGTCGATAGGGTCAGGTCAAATTTACATGGAGTTATAGGCGGCAATGGCATCGTCGATGCTGTCATGGACATGGATAGAGCCATTTTTTATATAAATGCCAATATCGCACTGCCGCTTTAGCTCATTGATGTTGTGTGAGACGAAAAGAAAGTTGGCTATCCCTTTTTTGGCATCAAAGGTTTTGCGACATTTTTCTCTGAATCGTTTGTCACCGACGGCTGTGAGCTCATCGATCAGATAGTAGTCAAAGTCAAAAGCCATGCAAACGGCGAATGAGAACTTGGATCTCATCCCGGATGAGTAGCTTTTGAGAGGCATTTCGAAAAAGTCATTCAATTCAGAAAAGTTTTTGATGTATTCGATCTTCTCCCTGATTTCCTCTTTGTCTTTTCCGTATATCCGGCAGATAAACTCAGCGTTCTCGCGTCCTGTCATGCTGCCCTGGTAACCGGAAAGTCCCAGGGGCCATGAAACATTACCTGCTACTTTAATGCTGCCCTTATTAGGGTGGTCAACACCGGCCAGCAGTCGCATTAATGTAGATTTGCCACTGCCGTTAGCACCAAAAACACCGATGTTTTTATCACCCGGCAAAACAAGGTCTACATCTCTGAGTATGTAGTGGCGACCGTTTGGCGTAGGGTAATACTTTGTGACGTTCTTGAAGGTGATCATTGTGTCAGCATCCTGCGCCAGTTAGCCCGGAGCATCAGAAGGCCTAATGTAAGCGTTGTTAAGGCCCACATCTCCACGTACTCTAGACTGAGCAGACTTGTGTCATAGTCGTATGAAAAGCCTGAGCGCATAAATTCAAAAATATGGATCAGTGGGTTCCACAGCAAGATTTCCTGTGCGGCTGAAGGTAGCTCGTTGATGGAGAAAAATGTGCCAGAGATGAACAAGAGGGGTCTGAGCAGGGCGGGTATAAATTTTCCAGGTTCGGGGTAAAGTGTATTGAGAACCCCAAATATCAAGCCTAACCCGAATGCAATGATGCTCAGCAACAGATAGGCATATATGATAATGAGACTATTCACCAGATTGACTTCATAACCCACCCACCAGGTGATCAGTATGATCCCGGATAAGACGATAAAAGAGGTGATAAATTCAAGTATGAAGCGGGACAAAAACGTATCAAAGACTCTTACCTGACGGTATATGAGCAGGTTTTTGTTGGCACTGACTGCATTCAATGATTGCGTTACGACTTTCTTGAAATACAGAAAGGGAGCAATACCTGTTGCCAGAAAAAGAGGAATTTCAAGACCTCCAACAGAGCTTCGTCCCCCAAAGTAAAACAGCCCCATGAAAACGGCCATCTGCAGGATTGGTTCGATAAAAGCCCAGGCTATACCAAGCCGGTAAGCTCCAAAGCGGGTCTTGAGTTCACGTATGAGTAGTGCATGCAGTACAGCATACTGAATTTGTAAGGGAGATCTTGATTGCATCAGAAAAATGAGGTCAGCCAGCTCAAACCATTAGCAGGTTTGTAGCCTGGATTTGCATCGATTTATATTCAGGCACGCTACCGCCCTTCGGGTTTTGCTTCATGAATTGTCATAGGACAGGTACGAGCACGCATATACTGAAACAGCGTGTTAGGAATTTGGCTGTGTACTGTAAACTTTGTGTCTTGTTCAGGTAATTGTGTATTGTCGCACTTGATTATTAAGATTTGATTACATTACTTATTGCTTCGGCGTTCTTGTGCAGGTGCGAAAATAAGGAAGGTAAAAAACTCTGTGTAAAAAGGCGGTAAAGTATCTATGTTTCTGATATCCATATTCATATTTTGTCCATGGAATGTACAGTCTGTATAGTTTTTGTAATCTATACGGCACTGATTTTCTATGCAATAAGTGTAATCCCTTATATCCTTATTAAAAAAAGTGTGAGTCATATTTTGCGCTCAGGCTAAGGTGTTTGCGCACAAGTTCTGGTGTAACCAAGCTCTACCAGAAAAAAATGACAATCAGGCTCATGCATTAGGTCAACGAAAATAGTAATGATTCAGGGCATGCGCACTATTTGACAGTATGAAATAGGGGTATACAATCTGAGGTTCTCTAAAGCCTGTGAGCATGATCCCTTGTCTCGCATTTCTTGAAAATTTCGAAGATACACGTCGTATAGCGTAATGTGGACACGGCTTTATCGATATCCTTGTGATCGGTAATTTCGACATCATTGTAAACGTCGATACACAGGAGGAGATCGGTCAAGAAAAAGAAGTGTGGCTGCTAGCTTTTCCGAAACTGACGAGAGGCGTTCCCTCACATTACAAGTTAAGCTTCAGCCCTCTTTATCCTGTCAAATTTATGAATTGCTTTACCCACTGGGTAATCTGCTTTCCTGAAACTACTGAAAGATGAAACCAGATTAAAATGATATCAATCAACGCAGACACTCATTGCAACGATATTACTATCAACAAAATGAATAGTGATATCAATGGTCTTAGTATAATGGCTAAGGGGAGCGGTAATACACTGCTTATTGAATCTGGCGCTAAAATCAATAATCTCAAGATCGCACTTATTGGTGATGATAATAGTGTTATTGTTCGAAAGGGTGCAATCTTCTTTGGGGGAAGTATTAGTGTTTCCCACAAAGCTAACGTTAATGTTGGTCTCAGATGCAGATTTGGAAGCAGACTGGAAT
Organism: Endozoicomonas sp. SESOKO2; assembly: GCF_024606245.1. NCBI lineage: Bacteria > Pseudomonadati > Pseudomonadota > Gammaproteobacteria > Oceanospirillales > Endozoicomonadaceae > Endozoicomonas > Endozoicomonas sp. SESOKO2. The sequence goes on along the minus strand of NZ_JAHHPQ010000218.1, from coordinate 565 downwards.
TGATCGCCGAAAAAGAATCCATAACCTTCGGTGACGATTGTATGTTAGCTGCCGGGGTTCAACTCAGAACGACCGATTCTCACCCTATTTTCGACTTAGCCAGCGATACAAAAATTAATCAATGTAAGAGTATTGAAGTGGGTGACTATTGCTGGATAGGAAAAAATGTGTCCGTTTTGAAAGGGGCGCAAATCCAACCATGTAGTAGCGTTGGTATTAACTCAATTGTTACAGGGAAAACGACACCATTTTCGGTATGGGCCGGGTCACCAGCTAAGTTGGTTAAAAGTGGCGTTATCTGGTCAAGATTGAATAAAATCGATAGCTATCTTGATGAACCTATCATTGTAAGATATTTAAAAAAATATAAGGATCTCATTCCGGAAAATTTACGCGACACTATTGAGAAAAAAATAGAAAGCTTCTAAAGCACTGTGCTCAATCTCTGAGCTAATGGTGCAAACGGCTACTGTCGGGTAAGTGTTATAATAGATTGAGGTCACAACATATAAAATATGTTGTGTGGGTCAGACTTTATTGTGAGATTCCCTGTTTATTGGTTTTT
>NZ_JAHHPQ010000217.1:0-15568 GCF_024606245.1 Endozoicomonas sp. SESOKO2 | reverse complement strand
CCTGGTGTGAACAATAATGGGAAGTTCTGACTTTTCAGCCGCCTGCAAATGAATTCTGAACCGCTCCTGCTGCCTTTCTTTATTGTCAGCCGAATAATAATAATCAAGACCACTCTCACCTATGGCAATCACCTTTGGGTGAGCCGCATAATGCAGGAGGGTTTGCAGATCTGGCTCGGCTGCTTCTTTTTCGAGAGGATGTATTCCAACCGAGGCATACACATCCTGATATTTATCTGCCAGATCAACCACAGCATCTGCATGCTCAAGATCAATGCCCGCGCAAAGCATTCTTTCAACCCCCGCCTGTCTTGCTGCGTCAAGTGCTGCGTCCAGATCACCGTCATAGCTGTCGAGCTTGAGACGGTCGAGATGGCAATGTGAATCAATCAACATATTCAGTCGTAATTAGTTCAATAGTATTCAGGCAAAATGACTCCCCATAATACCTCATGCGCGTCCCTCTTACCTCAAGCGCCAGACAAAACTGGGCTCAAACCGCTCTCCTGTGCATTACTCCATTCTGCGCAATCACCCTGTAAGGCCGCCAACCGGATCAGTAATTATGCTTCTTTCTGTAAAAACAACTCAAAGCCAGTATCCCAGTCCCAGGTCATGTCAGGTCAGGTCAGGTCAGGTCACCAAGAATCAAATAACGGGTGAATAAATACCTGACCAGGTACTTACAACCTCAAGCAGCGAGACTGCTTGAGGACAGAACCTTACATGAGCTTTACATAGTACTGGTCTCGCGATCGGACTTGAGCGCCGCAGCCAGATACATCTCTATTTTGGTTCTGACTGTATCTGTCGCATCGGTAAACTGAACACCTATCCCGGCCATTCGGGCAGAGCCCTGGGGTGTGATCCAGACCACCTTCCCGGGAACAGGTAATTTATCCGCTTCATCCATCAGAGTCAGACGAATAAAAACTTCGTCCCCCAGTGAGTAACGCTTTGACGTCGGAATAAACAACCCACCACCGGTTATAAAAGGCATATAGGATGAATAGAGAGAAGAAGTGTCTTTGATCGTCAAAGACAAAATACCTGACATACCACCCTTTCCACGGCTCATCGTTCTTCTCCTGACATAGTGATTATTTTTTTCTGGTAACTGATACGGATTTTGAGCTTACCTTTCAGTCAGTGTAACCCGTCCAGGGATGAGTTGACAGAGGCTATTTCTCCCGGCTATGCCGCCAAAAAACCACCCTTTGATACAGCTATTGCAGCCCTTGAAATACCGTGTCAGCCGGGTATTTCGTACAACGTTTCATGGCGTCTGAAACACAATCTGATGAGAGAATGAAAAAACGTGATGAAAGCCATCGCTTAACAGGCGACTTGTCAGTCGATGATACCTATTGGGGACGAAAAAAACACGGCGGCAAGCGAGGTCGTAGTTCTGTAAACAAGCATACCTTTGTGGCAATGGAACATATAATAGCCCTCTGCCTGATGGTCTATCCTGCTATCGGGCATCGGATTCATTATGGGCTGAACAACGTATCCATTTCTGAAAATTGATGGGACGGAAAAGCATTTAGCTGGCATCACGGAAAGCCCTTCGACAGTCATTTTTATATTCGATCACAGGTGGCAATCAATCTATTCCTGACCGGGATAGTGAATGACGGATACCAGGGTGATATGAAGAAAACATATTACACACTTGTCGTTTGCAGGTTTCTTTTTTCCTGTTTTATAGTGCAACTGGCAAGGGTACAGCCAGCAGAGGCCGTCAATAGTTTCACCGAACAGATGTCGTTAAGTTCGCTCTTACCTCTGATTGCCACTGTTTACCGAAATATTCCCGAAGCAAAGAACCGTTTGCCTGACCTTAATGTCACTCTGGCTACAGGCCAGGTTTGGCAATCTTCAGGCGATAGTGAACCTTTGGAACCGGAATCCTCTTACCCACCCAGCGCCGTAGAATACGTTGACACAACTGGACATTGTCATGAACATTGGGCGATTCAGGGCATCATCACAAAGATCATTACCCCGGACATCGATTCGGTAGATCGGGAAAACAGCCTGCCAGCATCGCTGACTCATAAACCTGATTTACCCGTACCCCACAACCTCACGCATCTCTTTGCAGGCAATGGTTTTGATACTTCTGATAACAATGACCCTGACGCACCAGAACCGCTGGTGCCTTCAGAGTTTCCTGCCGTGGTGAGAGTCAGCGATATTGCTGAGGAAAACTGGCCGCAACTCACTGAAGCAGACTCTCTTCAGAATGATACCGACAGCGTCAGATCCGTCTTCAGATGGGCTAATAAACTGATACTGAACTCATTATCCGATGACCCGTTATTAAGATTTCTTACATTCATTCACGGGGCCGCCTTTTATGTTCAGGACACTAATGGGCAGCCGTCCTACATCATCCAACACAACGGCAAGCTATTGTTCATCAGCAGGATTGAAGCTTACTTGTGGTTCAGTCAGTACTGTCAGAGCTTTCTTGAGTCACTGTATCCGGAGATTTTTGGCCCATCACTGCCGGCGGGTGGCGGTTGGCACGAATGGAAACGTTTCATTCGAAAGAAGCCTTTTCATCCTGGTCAAATAGTTAATCATGAGAGCCCTGAACGGGATACCAACAACCATACTGGTACTCAAAGACCATTACGCCCTGAAGGCGAGAGTAATGAAAGAAATGAAAGATCGACTCGATCTGAGGCTCAGGAGGTAATGCATCAATCAGAATGCACCCCGGAACACGACACAGCATCTAGAGATAGGGCTGGAAGGCAAAAACGGATCAACCAGCAGAAAATTGCGGCTACTGGTGGCGGTCTGTCCTCTGGAGACGGTCGTCTGTTCTCTGGAGACGGCCGTTTGTTACAAGTGGAGTACGCTGGAGAGGCTGTCGGCCACGGTCTCTGTGCGGTTGGCGTAAAATCTGCCGACACCGTCGTCTTGGCTGTGGAAAAGAGGCCGTTGCAGCTGCTGCAGAGCCAGACTAACCGTAAAATCGTCCAACTTGATGAGCACGCTCACCTGGCCTTCGCTGGTCTGTCTGCTGACGCCCGCGTCCTGATCCGAAAGGCTCAGCTGGAGTGCCAGAGTTTTCGTTTATCCTTCGAGGACGCCATGAATATCAACAGCATCGCCCGTCGCGTCGCCGAGGTACAGCAGAAAGCTACTCAGCATGGAGGTTGTCGCCCTTACGGTGTTGCCTGCATCATTGGTGGATTCAACAATGATGGCTCCCCTCAGCTCTGGCAGACTGAGCCCTCCGGGGTATGCGTCAGCTGGAAAGCCTGTTCTGTCGGAAGGAAGAGTAAGGCTGTGTTGGAGCTGCTGGAGAGAGAATACAAGGATGATATGAGCCGCGATGACACTATTAAAGTCGCACTGAAGGGACTGCTGGAAGCTGTCGAATCTGGTGCTCGCAACATCGAGCTGATGGTGCTTGAGCCTGATCACTCATCCAGACGCCTGGCTCTTGCTGAGCTTGAGCAGTTGGTGACTGTTCTGAACAAAGAGCGTGATGAAGAGGCCGCCAACAAGCGCCGTCGTGACGAGCAGTAATTTATCAAATGACGGTTTGATTTTTGAGAGAGCAGAAAAGACCTGATCAACCTGTTCTGAATGATGAGTAATGCCAGTTGTTCTATCTGACATCGCTCACTCAGGATCATTTACAAAACCCACTCAAGGCAGCGGCAGAAGACACCTTCCATTAATATCTGCGGATTAAGATTGCCCCCTTCCAGCAGGGATTGTCTTTGCGATATCAACCACTCCCTCTCTTGCAGGAGGTCTCTGGCATTACTTTTTCGAGCCAGATACTCGAGCATTTTCAACTGATCTCGGTTTCGAAGGTCTGACGGATCACCACCCAAACCCAGCTTAACGGCATCATCGAGCCAACCCATTATCCAGCCAATCGTCAGAGCCAAATCCTCTGACTGCCAGTTTTTAGCCAATTCCACAGGGGTTAGCTTCCCCTTGAAAAGTCCTTTCACACCATCAGCCAGCGCTTCTCTTTTTTCTAGCAGTCCCTGATCTGAAAAACGTTTAGCCTCCAAAGGCGAATTAGCCGTGAGATCCAACAATTGCGATACCAGACTCGAATCTTCCAGTTGTGAAGCTAACCACTGCTCCGCTTCTGTTCTTTCCGGTGCAGCAAAGTTTAATTGCTGACAACGACTGCGAATGGTAGGCAGCATATCGCCAGAACGGACACTAACCAGCAGGAAAATGGTATCTTCCCCCGGCTCTTCGAGACATTTGAGCAAAGCATTGGCCGCATTGACATTCATCGCTTCTGCCGGACTCAGGATAATCACCCTGCGCCCTCCCTGCTGGGCTGTTTTATGGGCAAATTCGTTCAACTTTCGAATACGATCAATTCGAATAGGTCGGCCAGGCTCATCAGGCTCCAGCAGTGTCAAGTCAGGATGCGTGCCTGCCTTCAGTAGCTCACACTCCTTGCAGTGACCACAGGCACCCGTCGCCTGAGGATTCATGCACAACAGATACGCTGAAAGTGCTCTGGCAAACTGGAGCTTTCCGGTACCCGGCAAACCTCTGAGCAAATAGGCATGGGCCAAATTATCCGACTGCTGGCAGTGAACCATTCGCTCCCACTGAGTGTTTTGCCAGGGAAAAATGCTCCAGTCTTTCATCAGCGTTCTCCCAGTCTTCTTGAGAGCACTTCCAACAACTGCCGTTGAACACTTTCAAGGGGTTGTCCGGCATCAATGACTTCAAACTGCTCTGGAAACAGCTTCGCCCTTTCCAGATAGGCATTGCGAACCCGGATAAAAAAGTCCATTTTTTCCTGCTCAATCCGATCCAGCCTGCCACCTCGCCCTTTGGCTCTGGCCATGCCTGTTTCAGGATCAACATCCAACAGAATGGTCATATCCGGACGCAGAGAGCCCTGTACCAGATTCTCCAAAGCCTCAACCGGTTGCGTATTAAGGCCTCGACCACCGCCTTGGTAGGCATAGGTGGCATCGGTAAAACGATCACAAAGTACGATTTTTCCTGCTTCCAGCCCGGGCAGAACATTATGAAAAATATTTTGCGAGCGAGCGGCAAACATCATCAGCAATTCAGTTATATCAGATAACGGCTCACCATGATGCCCCAGCAACAGCGAACGAAGCTGTTCCGCAACCCGGGTACCACCCGGCTCCCGGGTTTCAATAAACGCCAGCCGATGGCTTGTCATCCAACTTTTAATAAAATCGACCGCCGTCGTTTTACCCGCACCTTCACCACCTTCAATCGTCAGGAAAAAGCCGGAGGGAGCATTAGCCATTATTGAGCCTCCACAGTCGATCGGTAATCCTCACGACGCTGTTCAATCTGATACTTTCTGACAGCTCGATTATGCTCTGCCAGTGTTTTTGAAAAATAATGTGTCCCATCACCCTTCGCGACAAAATAGATTGATTTACCATCTTTCGGATGCAAAGCAGCATGAATGGCTTCCCGACCAGCGATGGCGATAGGCGTGGGAGGTAATCCTTTGATAATGTACGTGTTGTACGGTGTGACTCCCCGAAGCATTTGTCGACTGATATTCCCTTTATAGCGATCACCCAGACCATAAATCACGGTGGGATCAGTTTGTAGCCTCATACCTTTTTGCAAACGTCTGACAAAAACACCCGCAATTTCACCACGCTCGTAAGCCACACCCGTTTCTTTTTCTACCAGAGAGGCCATAATCAGTGCCTCGTAGGGATTCTTGTATGGGAGTCCTTCAGCACGCTTTTCCCATTCTTCACCGAGTACTGAATCCATTCGGTTGTAAGCCCGTCTGAGTATGGATTCAACCGAGGCACCAGCCTGGAAGAAATAAGTATCAGGGTAAAACAGACCTTCAGGGTTCAATTCTATGGCCAGACTTTTATAGAGAGATTGCAGCGCCTTCTCATCCATAGGTGAAGACAGTTTTTCGTGTTGATTTAAAATGGCTATTACCTCTTTCAGCGTGTAGCCCTCAACCAGCGTCACGTTGTAGTAGCGCACTTGGCCAGAAGTAAAAACCTTCAGCAATTCCCTATGGGTGATCCCGGCCGGAATCAGATAATCCCCGGCATGAATGCCACCGGCCGCTTTCTCTATTCTGGCCAGGAGCACAAAGATCTTTGGGTATTGAAGCCAGCCCGACTCAGCCAGACTGTCTGCCACTCGAGTCATCGACTCGCCCTGGGAAATAGTAAACTCCAGGTTGCTTCCAGTGTCTGGTTCATTTACGGGCTGATCGCCGTACCAGTCCAACGCCTTCCAACATACAACGGCTGCCAGCAATCCTGCAAGACAGAGACCCATCACTGAAAATGACAACTTTTTAAGCATTCAAAACTTCCTGAACCCTACCCCTGACTGTCCGGGTCACACTACCCACTGACCAGTGCAAACAGCCACAGGCAATCACCGGCCAAATTCCGTTAACACTGTTACAAACAAATACCTCATCGGCCCCGGCAAGATCTTTCAGATGATAATCACCCGTTTCCACATGAAAACCCCATTGACGAGCCTGCCCCATAATCAGATCTCTGCAAACTCCTTTGACCCCTGATTTGCGAAGACACGGTGTCCTCAGGGTTTTGCCGGATACCAGGAATAAATTACTCATGGTTCCCTCTACAAGCCTGTCGTCCATACCCAGTAACAAACCTTCCAGACAATCGGTACCCTGCCATTCAGAGCGTGCCATGACATTCTCGAGACGATTAAGATGTTTTAATCCGGCGAAGGCATTATCACCGAGCCTGGTGTTACATTGATGTAGCCTGACGCCCCTGATCGCCGGGTTACCAGGATAGACCGGCAAAGAATGAAAAGAGAGAATTCGGCAAGGTCTGTCACAACCCTGTGGGTTATATCCGCGACCGCCAGTGCCACGGGTCACAATGGCTTTGAGGACCCCTTCCTTCAGATTCTGCGTTTGCAAAAAGTCACTGACTTCATTTTTGAACGCCTCCAGATCAAAAGGAATACCCAATACAGCCATACCGGAACAAAGCCTTTTGCAATGAAGATCAAAAAGAGTGGGGGCACCGGCCTGAACACGGATGGTTTCAAAAACACCATCGCCGTATGCCAGACCTCTGTCACTGATCAATACTTCAGAAGCTGGCTCACCATTGACCCAGCTGGCGGGATGACGATTATCCAAAGTTTCTAATCCAGTCTCGAGAAAGCCAGAGTCACATTGGTTCCCCCAAACCCGAATGAGTTGGAGAGCACATGCTCCATCTCAATGGACCTGGCTCTTCCGGGCACATAATCCAGATCACAGCCTTCACCCGGATTTTCCAGATTAATCGTGGGAGGCGCGATATTATTTTGCAGCGATTTTACAGCAAACACGGCCTCCAGCGACCCGGCCGCCCCCAACAAATGACCTGTCATGGATTTGGTAGAGCTGACCGCAACCTGTCTGGCAGCATGACCAAAAACCCTGTGCACCGCTTTGGTTTCAGCAATATCACCGGCAGGCGTAGAGGTACCGTGGGCATTAATATAGGCCACCTGTTCTGCCTTAAGGCCAGCGTCATCCAACGCTGACTGCATAGCTCTGGCCGCTCCGCGACCATCTTCAGGTGGTGATGTCATGTGATAAGCATCACCACTCATGCCTACACCACTGAGTTCTGCATAAATAGTGGCACCACGTCGTACAGCATGCTCGTACTCTTCCAAAACCATGACACCAGCACCATCACCCAGCACAAAGCCATCCCGATCTTTATCCCAGGGACGGCTGGCGGCTTCAGGCTGATCATTTCTTGTAGACAGGGCTCTGGCCGCGGCAAATCCGGTCATACCCAGTGCCGAAGAGGCTTTTTCGGCACCACCGGCGACCATAACGTCAGCATCACCGTAGGCAATGGTTCTGGCGGCCAGGGCCAGAGCATGACTGCCCGTTGCACAGGCAGTAGAAGTTGCAAAGTTAGGCCCCTGCAGATTGTAGTGCATGGACAACCAGCCAGCCGCCATATTGATGATTGCCGCCGGTATGAAGAAGGGGGATATACGACGAGGACCGCATTTATGAAGCGTATCATAGTTTTGCTCAATAGACGTTATGCCACCAATACCGGAACCAATGACAACACCATAGCGACCGACATTATCGCCTCTCAGCAAATCACTCCCATCCAGCCCCGCATCTTTCATCGCCTCAATGGAAGCCGCCAGTGCATACTGGATAAAAACATCCATTTTCCGGGCGTCTTTAGGATTGAAGTAGTCACCTGCCTCAAAGCCTTTTACTACCCCACAGATACTGACACTGAATTTCTCAGCATCCAGATGATCGATAGTTTCAACACCACTGCAACCAGCCAGTACAGACTGCCAGCTCTGATCAACTCCCAGACCTACCGGAGATAAAGCCCCTAGCCCGGTTACCACTACTCTTCTATGCGACAAAACAATTCACTCCTGCATCAGATCTTCTGACTTTATTTTTTGTGCCCGGGCCTCAGGGGCGCTGATAATTAATCATGAAGCTCAGCCGTCTCACGAGTCATAAAATAGTTATGGCCACAGGTTTACAAAAAATCATGCTAAATGATCATGTAAAAATGATGACATTAATCTTTATGTGAGTGTGTTATGTCCCGACCATGTTTCTCACAGTAAAAATACAAAAGCCGCACGCAATTTACTGCGTACGGCTTTTTCAGGATACAGCTATTCGCATGCAGCCCGGACAGAATCAGGAATGAGCAACAACGTAGTCGATTGCTTCCTGAACTGTGGTGATCTTTTCAGCTTCTTCGTCTGGAATCTCAGTTTCAAACTCTTCTTCCAGAGCCATTACCAGCTCAACGGTGTCCAGAGAGTCCGCGCCGAGGTCCTCTACGAATGACGCACTGTTGGTGACTTCCTCTGCTTTTACGCCAAGCTGTTCGCAAACGATCTTTTTGACGCGCTCTTCAATGGTACTCATACCTGGTTGTGCTCCTATGGATATTCGGGTGCAGAAGGGCGATTTGAAGACCACCCTATCTGCGGTCAATTACTATATATAAACGCTTGCGGTAATTTCAAGGACAGGCCCATTATATTACCGAAAATTTCATCTTTAATCAGAGGGTTTTTGACACGTATCAAGTGCCAATAACATTGCACGACCTCTAACCCATGTACATCCCGCCATTCACGTGAATGGTTTCTCCGGTAATGTAACCGGCTGCATCACTGGCCAGAAAAGCCACCACTCCAGAAATTTCTTCGGGCTGTCCGAGACGGGCCATTGGCACCTGTGACTGCAAAAAGGTTCTGTGTTCTTCCGGTAACTCACGGGTCATATCGGTATCGATAAAGCCTGGTGCCACTGTATTCACAGAGATCTGACGGGAGCCAACCTCTCTGGCAAGAGAGCGACTGAAGCCTTCTATACCCGCCTTGGCCGCCGCATAATTCGATTGCCCCTGATTGCCCATGGAGCCGACCACGGAGCTGATATTGATAATGCGCCCCCAGCGAGCCTTGGTCATACCTCTCAACACTGCCTTACTCATTCTGTATATAGAACTCAGGTTGGTATTAATGACAGCATCCCATTCATCATCCTTCATTCTCATCAGTATGTTGTCACGGGTAATACCAGCATTGTTCACCAGAATCCGGGGGGCGCCAAATTCAGATGTCACGGATTTGACCACTTCAGAACAATTGCCAGCCACAGAGACGTTCAATACCATACCACAGCCTTTTATTCCTTCCGCCTGCAGCATTTCAGTGATTCTTTCAGCGCCCGACTGTGAAGTAGCAGTACCCACTACAACAGCCCCCTGCTTGCCCAGATCAACGGCAATAGCCTTGCCAATTCCACGACTGGAACCAGTAACCAGAGCTACCTTGCCTTCAAGGTTCGACATAGTTCTATCCTGTTGTTCTTCTGCAAAAGCACTTTCAATAGTCACGATTAAAAGCTGCTTTATCGCTTAATACTGACCTGACCATTCCTCGAAAGAGGATGCCGATTCAAGAGTTGCTATTGGCGACCTGCGAATGATCCGCTTGTTCAGACCCGCAAGTACCTTGCCAGGCCCACACTCAGCAAACCGGGCTACCCCTGCTTCATTCAGATACTGAATCGTCTCTACCCAGCGAACAGGACTATAAAGCTGTCTGACCAGGTTTTCACGAATTTTTTCCGGCTCTGAACATGGCTCTGCAGTAACATTTTGTATCACTGTGATCGAAGGCTCACTAAACTCGATAAGCCCCAGCTCAACAGCCAGTTTCTCTGCCGCCGACTTCATCAGCGCACAGTGAGAAGGCACACTCACAGGTAAGGGCATCGCTTTTCTGGCACCTGCCTCTTCAGCCAGCTCAACCGCACGGGCCACTGCTTCTTTTTCACCGGCAATAACAACCTGACCGGGCGAGTTAAAGTTAACCGCTTCAACCACATCTCCCCGGGCAGCATCCAGACAGAGTGAGATCACCTGCTGATCGTCAAGACCGAGAATGGCAGCCATGGCACCACTACCTGCGGGAACAGCCTCTTGCATGAAGAGACCACGCTGGCGAACCACCCGTACGGCATCAGAAAACTTCATCGCCCCCGAGCACACAAGTGCCGAGTACTCACCCAGACTGTGACCCGCCATAAAGGCAGGCTGCTCACCATCCTTCTCAAGCCAGAGACGCCACAACGCCACGCTGGCGGTGAGCACTGCTGGCTGGGTATTTTCCGTCTTATTGAGTTCTTCCCCCGGCCCTGCAATGGTCAACTTGAGCAAATCAAACCCAAGCACCTCAGCAGCTTCAGTGAAGGCCTGAACGACAACGGGATGGTCGATATGGTCTGCAAGCATGCCCACCGACTGGGATCCCTGCCCCGGAAAAACAAATGCAAGTAAATCCGTCATTGCTTTGGGTCTAGTCCTGATATAGCCAATCGTTGAGAGAAGCCTGCCTTTTATAGATTCACTTCTCCCGAAAAATCCAGGCAATTATAGAAAAAGTCGAACCCAAGGTTGGTAAATTTATGTTTCCAACTGAAACAACTATGAACGCAAAGGTATAAAGCCATGACATAGCTTCAAACGCGAGACCTCCACCAAACCAGACAGAGAGATGGGTGCAGGGCTTGCGCAGAGCAAGCCTGTGAACTACCTTCTTTCTGATTCTTGTAGACCTTTCTTTGCACCCGGGAAGTTCAATCAACATCCGGAAACCACCCCGTCGCCCAGATCATTGCGTCCTTTAGATTGGTTCAGAGAAGCTTAACTGTTTGCATATGCATCGGATGACCAGACATAAATCATCAGGAGAATGACTGGAATGAAATATCTGAAGGGCTTTGCCGGAGAGTTCATAGGCACCTTTATCCTGGTTTTATTTGGCTGTGGCTCAGTGGCAGTAACAGTATTGTTTTCTGCCCATGCCGGACTCTTCCAGGTAGCTATGGTCTGGGGTCTGGCAGTAACACTGGCAATTTACGCCACCCGACGCCTTTCCTGTGCTCACCTCAATCCAGCAGTGAGCATTGCTATGGTGGTCAGTCGTCGGATGCCTGCAACATTACTACCCTGCTACCTCGCAGCCCAGTTTGCCGGTGCATTTGTGGCCGCCGCCCTGGTTTACCTGCTCTTCTCCAGCTCAATCATGCAGTATGAGCTAGTCCATGGCATTATCCGCGGCAACGAATCATCCATAGCAAGTGCAATGATGTTTGGTGAGTATTACCCCAATCCGATGGCAGGACAGATCGCCTCAGTTTCCACGGCCAATGCTTTTTTTGCCGAGTGCACCGGCACATTCACCCTGGTCTTTATGATTCTGGCCCTGACCGAAACCTGCAACACCGGGCGACCGGATCAGGCATTGACCCCATTGTTTATCGGTTTAACGGTTACCGCCATTATTTCAATTATTGCGCCTCTGACCCAGGCGGGACTCAACCCGGCCAGAGATTTATCCCCCCGACTGCTGGCGTCGATGTTCGGCTGGGCGAGCGCGGCGTTTCCTGATAATCATTATGGTTTTTTGACGGTGTATGTCCTGGGCCCGATTATCGGTGGCATCATGGCCGCTTTATGTTTCATAGGTGTTGTTGAACCATTAATGAAGGACACAACAGCTTTAGAACATGACAGAATTAGCAAAACAACAACACCGGGCAAATAACTAACATCACCACATACGACTTCTGTCGGGTTGCCTGATTTCCCTCAGAGACCGGAATGACCTGACCAGACAACGAGGTCATTAATGGTATATGGAAAGGATAGCCAGACAGCCCGGTTTTGTTAGAGCAACCGCTCTTCAACCTCTTGAGCGATTCTGGCGGGAACGTCATTTTGCGCCTCCTTCACCGCCTGACAAATGGCCCGATAAAAACCCTCTTCATCGGCCCCTCCGTGACTCTTGATCACAACCCCCTGCAAACCAAGCAAACTCGCTCCATTATGCAACACCGGATCAACCTTGCGATTAAATTCTTTCAGCAGCGGTGAAATCAAAAAATAAAGAAACTTGTTCAACAGAGAACGCCGAAAAACAGACCTCAAGCCACTACGCATCAAGTTCGCAACCCCCTCTCCCGTTTTTAGGGCCACATTACCAACAAAGCCATCGCAGACAATCACATCAGCCCGACCACTGACAATATCATGCCCTTCTACAAAGCCGATATAATCCAGCCCCTGCTGTACCTCAAGCTTTTCCAGGAGCAGATGATGAGCCAGCCTGACCTGCTCATTCCCCTTCATTTCTTCGGTACCAATATTCAGCAGAGCCACTTTCGGGGATTCTACACCGTACACCGATGAAGCCAACTGAGCCCCCATAATGGCAAACTGGTAGAGATGCATCGATGTACAATCAACATTCGCCCCCATATCCATCAACAGGGCACTGCCATCGTACGTAGGCACAGAAGCCGCTATGGCCGGACGATCAATACCAGCAAAGGTTTTTAGTACATAACGCCCCATCGCCATGAGAGCTCCGGTATTACCTGCACTTACACAGGCTTGCGCCGTACTCTTCGAGACCAGCTCAAGTACTTTCCACATCGAGGAATCTTTTTTTCCACGGAGTGCCAGTGAAGGCTTGTCGTGCATGGTAACGGTTTTTTCAGCGTGAATCAGGGTAAAGCGCGACCGATCAGAGAAGTCGGTATCGGAAAGATAATCTTCAATGAGCTGCCTGTCACCGACAAGCAGAAGATGAAGAGAAGAATAATGCTCGAGCGCTCTGAGAGCCGCCCGTATACGAGAACGGGGACCATCGTCCCCGCTCATTACATCAAGCGCAACCGTTAGTTGTGAACCAGCGTTTGCACCTGATGTCATTTTATTTCATGCCTCCGGGAGACAGCAAAGCAATCACTGTACTCATTCCTTAGGGCAAGCATACCTGAGAACTTAGTCTTCGCCGGTTTCAACCACTTTCTTGCCACGGTAGAAACCTTCAGCAGAAACGTGGTGACGACGATGAGTTTCGCCGGAAGCTACCTCCACAGACAGCTGAGCAGAAGTCAGACTATCGTGGGAACGGCGCATATTACGCTTGGAACGGGTTTTACGGTTTTGCTGAACAGCCATGTGTCAACTCTCCTGGGTCGTAGTATCTGTTTTCAATTTGGCCAGAACGCTGAAAGGGTTACTGTTCTTGCGCTCTTCATCTGCCTCAATGGCAGCAGCCTGAGCCTCTTCTTCAGACTCAGTAGTAAAGTATTGCTGAGCTGAACAGTCCTCAGGCGGATGATAGGCCACCAGCGGAAGTGCCAGAATCAGCTCTTCCTCGAGAATAGGCAATAATTCTACCGGTTCATCACCGTACATCAACGGTTCAAAGTCTTCCGGCAGGGCTTTGGCCTGCTCGTCGGTCAGCACCCCCATCAAATGGAGATCAGCTCGCACAGGCAGCCTGGCCACATCCAGACAGCGCTGGCAGATCATGCTCAGTTCTGCCTCAACATGCCCTTCCAGCACAACCCGGTTGTTTTCACTCAATGAAAAGCGAAGATCAACCTGAACTTCGCCCCTGTCATCAACCAGACTGTCTACCAGCCGACTAAACTGACTCAATGCCAGGGAGCCTTGAAACTGCCTGCCTTGACGCGCGAATTTACGCGGATCAAAGGCTTTGGGTAATTGTCCGATAGCCATGAGTCACGGGGTTCACGGGTTGGTTGTCATAAGCGCGCAATAATAGGGGCAAGAAAAGTCTCTGTCAAAGGGTTTAACCGCATTAAGCTGTTTAACGTTCAGACCTGCAACCAACGGACTACAAAGCAACAATAACAATATGTAATTTCCGTTTATGCACACTTTTTTCTGAACTTTTGAGTCAATCCACATGATTGCCTGATATTCCAAACACAAAAGCTCTACCCGGAAAAGCTGAATCATCCTGCACCGACCAAAATTCAGACTGTTGAACCTGCGTTAATTGTCTATTGGATAAATCTTCTGATTCAGATAATCATATATTTGATGGAGTGTTGAGTAAGGGCGCGTCCAATGATCCCAACCTGTTTTACTTAATGTTTCGTCTACTGGAGTCCCATTATCAACAAATCTGGCATAGCTATTAGCCAAGGCGAATAAAGATGCGACTAACCCCACTTTAAGCATCCTGCCTGAGTGGGTGCTGCCATTGGCATCTGTTAGAATTAATCCTTTGCTGGCAACGGTCAGAATTCCACCCATGATGAGCATTACGGATGTGCTAATCAAGACTCCCGTCCCGATAGCGGCTCTGGCGCTCAGTTCGGTTTCGGTGGTTTTTAGCTGAACGGCTTTGACAACGAAAGTGGCTCTACTTACTACTCCGATAAAGTTTCCGAATAAAGCTCCTAATGAGAATGCACTTCCGATTGCCATGCTTTCGTTTAGAATCATGGCTCCATATTCGAATGCAACATCGAATGCGATTAAGACTACGACTAAGGCAATCGATAAGTTACTTGCAAGTAAAGCTTTGTTAAATCCATGAAAAAGAGTAGATGGAGCAAAAATAATAAGGTCAGATATAATGCGGGTAGAGATATATAAAATTGATAAGAAAGTAATACAACTTAACGTTCTTTTCAAAATATCAAGGCTATTGAATTTCAAAAATCCATATACACTGAGTCCTAAAAAGGCGTTGATTGACGTCAACTTAGTAAACACTTCAAAAAATTCATAATCGACATAAACACCCTCTGTTTTAATGTTAGCGATATCAATAGTAAATTTAGACAGTACATCTATTATGGTACCTGTCATAGATTTAACGATAAGATGCAGAAAAATCACGGACTCTATGGCTATTTCTCCATCACTGATCGATAATCCACACAAGACATTGGATAGAAGTCCACTCGTTGATAAAATTCTTTCCAAAACCGGTTTTTTTGGCCATGAACTGTAGGTTTCTTTGAAGACAATTGAACCAACTGTCATCAACGATGTTATCTCAAGTAACTCGCGGGAGTTTTCGGTTAACGGTAACCGGGGATGTAATTTATACCTGATCAGACTTAAAGACCAATAGTTCACTTCAAACTTCAGAATGGTAGATAAAAAAAAAGGAGTAGCTTTTGGCCAGCTCATCACCTGAATTA
>NZ_JAHHPQ010000216.1:0-1656 GCF_024606245.1 Endozoicomonas sp. SESOKO2 | reverse complement strand
TAAAAAAAAAGGAGTAGCTTTTGGCCAGCTCATCACCTGAATTAAAAAGGATATCGTTGGTGTTATTGCGCCGTAGAAAATCAAAATCTTCTTTTTGGTAACTGCTGGCAATTCTCGGCAAGAACAGCATTATTATCACTAATAGTTGCACCAGAAAAAAATAATTAACTCTTCTCATAGATGGATTCCCTCGATACCGGCAATGAATTTACATAATCACCAGTACCGATGCAAAACACTTTGAAAGCCAGCACCTCACCTATGTAAATGACGGTGTTGGCCGTTTAACCGGCAGTTAAGTAATGAATGACATCAACAGCCTCTGCCGGGATATTTCAAGGATAGACCGTAGGGTTGCAGATGCAGCTTTATAATGAGCCTTTGTCAGTGCCAGCACCTATAGCAACGATGCTTATCCTGGGTGGCTGACTGAGAATAGTGTCCATCCAGGCGACCCCGTCCAGACAACCCCGAAGCGAGGACGCTATTCCCAGTCAGGCTCCAGAGGATAGGTCATCTGAATCAGATAATCATATATTTGATGGAGTGTTAAATAAGGGCGCGTCCAATGACCCCAACCTATTTTACTCAATGTTTCGTCTACTGGAGTGCCATTATCAACAAATTTGGCATAGCTATTGATCAGGGCGAACAGCGATGCGACCAGCCCTATTTTCAGTACTGTAACTGAGTGGGCGTTTTCATTGCCATCTGTTGACACTAATCCGTTGATGGATACAGCCAGAGCTCCACCCATGATGAGCATTGCGGATACGCCGACCAGGACTCCCATCCCGATTATGGCTCGAAGACTCAGTGCGGTTTCGCTTGTGTCTAGCTCATTAGCGGCTTCAAAAAAGAAAGCGCCTCTGCTCAATGCTCCGATTATGTTTCCGGCAAAAGCACCCAAGAAGGCTGAGCATCCGATTTCCACGCTTTCGTTTTGGGTTATGACTCTATATTCGAGTGCAACATCGAATGTGATTACGACTACAACCAAGGCAATTGATAAGTTACTTGTCAGGAAAGCTTTGTTAAAGTTGTAAAGAAGAGTAGATGAAGCAAAGATAGAGTCAGATATTGTGTGGGTAGACACATATAAAATTGATAAGAAAGCAATACAACTTAAAGTTCTTTTAAAAGCATCAGGATTATTGAATTTCAAAAATTCATATACATTGAGCCCTAACAAGACGTTGATTGACATCAACTTAAGAAACACTTCAAAAAATTCATAATGAGCACAAATATTCTCTATTTTAATATTAGCGATATCAATAGTAAATTTAGACAACACATCTATTATGGTACCCGTCATAGCTTGAACAATAAGATGCAGAAAAATCAGGGATTCTACGGTTATTTCTCTTTCAATGATCGCTGCTCCCCATATGACAGTGGATAGAATACCACTCGTTGATAAAAGCCTTTCCAAAACCGGTTGTTTTGGCCATGAGCTGTAGGTTTCTTTGAGGGCAATTGAACCAACTGTCATCAACGATGCCATCTCAATTAACTCGCGATAGTTTCCATTTAACGGTGATTGGGGATATAATTTATACCTGATCAGACTTAAAGACCAATAGTTCACTTCAAATTTTAGAATGGTAGATAAAAAAAAAGGAGTAGCTTTTGGCCAGCTCATCACCTGAATTA
>NZ_JAHHPQ010000215.1:0-3275 GCF_024606245.1 Endozoicomonas sp. SESOKO2 | reverse complement strand
GTAGCCTCCAGGGATGGTTTGTCAGTGGCTACCTCTTCCCCGGTAGCCTCCAGGGCTGGTTTGTCAGTGGCTACCTCTGGTTCAGGAATGTATCGGGGTTCAGATCCCCGGGCGATTTGTCGGTCAAGCTCATTCTCAATGGCGGCAATACGCTCATCAACGTATGGCCGACCCGCCATATCAACGCCTCTATCCAGCCACCGGAGTTTTGCTTCAATGAGCCCGATCTTATCCTCCTCATTGAAACAACGCTCGCAGTTAATGTTGAGTTGACGAGCAATTTTATTGTTTCTCTCTCTTCTGAAATCTTTACTGCCATGGATGTCGTTTGCTTCTTTGTCTAATGCCTGAATTTTGCTTTTTAGGGCATTCTTCTGGTGCTTCAGGCTGGTACCTTTGTCAAATTCTACTTTCAGAACTAAAGCCAGTTCTGCAACTGTATCCTTGCCTCTTTCTTTAGCAGCAGGGTTTTCACTCTTGTCGATGTTCAGCTCGTTTTCTACAGCTTCAAGCATCCTTTCCTGTTGTCTTAAAACACGCGCGTCCGGTAGCGGGTCGTCGACATAAAGGTCAAGAAAATCTCGAAGGTTCCAGGCTCTTGCTTTCTCGTCGTTGCTCCACTCCATGTCTATTTTCCAGATGAAAGCTTCCATCTCACGAAGCATGTATTCCGGGATTTCACAGTCAAATATATGGCGAACTCTGTTAAGTCTTGTTACTTTGTTATCCTCTTTGTTAACTTCGATTTCTAATATTTCTTCTACTCTTTCCAGTGTATCCAGAGCCTCCTGTTCTGCCTCTTCTATGGCTTTTGTTGCGTATGAGTGAATGTTCTCAGAAATGGCGTTACGACGATGATACACATCGTCCTTGCTATTGAGTCCATCCATCTTTAGGGCTTTTTCCACTGCAGTCAGTTTCTCAAGTACTTCAGGCATGGTTTCGGGGTGGGATGGTCTTCGATCAATTTCTTCTTCCGAACCTGCAATTGTCTCAGGTTGTTGACGCTGACCTTGTTCCCGGTCAGTGATTGATATAAGTTTTTGAGCAAGTTCCGACATTCTCAAGCTTTGCCTGATACTTTGAGAGGCTGATGCCAGTGTGTGCTCTGTCAATTCATTTTGCTTTGCGAGCAATGCCTCTGTTGTCCTGAGGTTCTCTAACTGGTTTTCTATCTCCAGTAGCTGCCCGACAAAGTCGCCGATCACTTTGGCCACAAAGCCCTCGTTCTGGCCGGAAGAATCATCAAAAGGATCATTAAAATCACCGCCATACGGATTGGTGCGAAAGGGCGCAACTTCGTGAATAGTCTGAACAAGGTGCCGGTTAGTCAGGAAATTTCTAAGAACAGGTTTGAAGCCGAAGTGTCTTAACAGTTGAATATGCAGCCAGGTTGGCGTGATGTACTGCGAAGTGAAACTGACGTGTGTCATTGTGAATTCGACTTCATCTGCTCCATCTGAAGTAGCACTGGCCAATGCCTGCTGAAGATTTTCAAAGAATGCAAGCTCTACTACCTTATCATCGTATTCTTCACCGATGTCGAGTCCGGCATCGTGCTTTGCAGATAAACCCTCCAGTATCGTCATCTGCCTGCTTCGAATGATGTACCGGTAGCTTTTGACTTTGTCTTTTTTAACCTTTGCCGTGTACTTATGATCATAACCGATATGCCCCTCCCAGACGTCACGGAGCCCTTCAACGAGAGCGATATCGGTGGGGTTCTGTTTCTGACCACGGAAAACAATAATATCTCCCGGAGTCTCAGTCACTTCCAGTTTTGGATAACCAGCAGGTACAGCATAAGCCTGGGTCTCATCCTCGACGTGTACAACATAGCCGACGGGTTGATGGTATGACAAAAAATCCTCCAGAGCTCCCCGTTGTAGATCTTTCCCGAGAACATGAACCTGGGTATAGGCAGAGGTGGCCGCTGCGAAAAGCGCATCATCATTGACAAAAAGCGATTGACCCAGTCGCTTTAACTCAGGAGGCTGATCACCTGCTGCGATAAAACGCATGAAAGTGCGCCCGTTCACTTCAACCTTGTCTACCTCAAGGGTGGCAAGGGCAACATAGCTATCGGCTCCGCCAAGCTTTCCTGCTATTTTATTCGCACCTTTCAGCACTCCCACCAGATTAACGGGGCTGGCCATTCCAGTAAACGGTTCTAATGTCCAGGTGTCTCCTGATTGAGCGCAAACAGTCTCAATTGAATCCTGATGGGTCATACTGTCTCTGACTTCGATAAGCAGTTTCTCTTCTGCAAGGTTATGGGTAAACCTGAAGACCCCTTCATTACCTACCTTCAGGACTTTGGTGTACTTCAGAGCAACGTCATTCTCGTCTGTTTCAAACTGATCAACACTGGAAACGCCACCCTCGATGCCAGAAAGGACGTCTGTGAAGCCTTCAGAAGGAATGTCATAGCCTGCTCTGACTTCGGTCTGGTCAGGATAGGTAGTGGTAAAGGATTTAGGTATTGGCTGCGAGTCATCATCCAGAGTTGGCTTAACGATGACCTCGCTCTGGGTAAACTCTACCTGTTCATTGCCCGAAATATCGACAGATTTTGTCTGCAGCTTGCGATCGGCCAGTGCGTCTGTAGCCATGATGGAGGAGCTGATGGCAACTGCTACTGCAAGGCTTAATGCATTGGGGCGGGCATGTGTCATGGTATTACCTCGAGGCTGGGTATTTTTATTACTGTGAAAAGCGATTGCCACACCGGGGGAGGAAGCGACTTATTAATCGCTTACGGCTGTCAATTGCTTATCTGAGTAGCTTCAAGGCTTTTCTACCGGAGCAGTCTCTGTGGGCTCAGAAGGAAAGGTTACACTTGACGCCAGCACTGGTGTTTCATTAGTCAACTGTCTGGTAATCATGTTAGTTGTTTGTTGCGTGATTAATTCACCATAGCTTTCCTACTTGTCCCACTTCTCATCAGCTTTAATTTGGTCGCCAGAGATGGCAGTCAAAAAGCTTGATTGATGGAGATTCCTCTTGTCATTAACAGGCGTTTTCTACTATCGCCCTGCTGCTACTCGTGGAAGGCACCAAAAGTGTAGAAGTAAGGAATACTTTCTGCATGGGAAAAAGACCATTTGGGCATAATTTCCCTGAAATATTTCTCCCAGCCATTTTCATACGTTGCCATGGTGCGATCACGTCGTTCACGGAACTGAAGATAATGCTCGTTCCGGGTCCAGCCATACATCGCGTTGTTGGCTTTAACACGGTTTGCATAGTCTTCATCGGTTTCACCATAGTGTTGA
>NZ_JAHHPQ010000214.1:0-2882 GCF_024606245.1 Endozoicomonas sp. SESOKO2 | reverse complement strand
CTATTTAGGTGTAAGAATTAGGTATATATACCTGTTACAATAAAGGACTCTATGGGTATGATGTGCAGCACATGGGCCAATGAGCTGTAACCAATCTGCATATTTAGTCAATAGGCGGTGCTCTGTTTTCACTAAGTAAAAGCTGATCGGTTTTGATTGAAAATGTGAGAATATCTCTAGGTCAAGAATTAGCTTTGTCAGCTTATATTAAGTGCTTACAATAATTAGGATATAGTTTAGATAATAATGAAAGCAAAAATACTTGGATAACTTTCGATTGATAAAAATAAAATTAAAAATGAAATTTCTGTCATTGAAGAGTCTGGTTTTGATGATGCCTATAAAGAATATTCTATAGGAAAGTGGAGAACTAAATCTATATGGAATCAAAATGGAATTAATGGCGAAGCAATATCTAAAGAGTATTGCGGTCATGCAAAGAGGACTTTTTTTTCAAACCAGCTTACCTATATTAATGAAATAATTTCAAAAAATTTCAACACAAAATATATCAAGTCAGTTAGAGTTTTAAACTCTTGTGAAAATGGGATGATTTTTCCACATAAAGATTACTTGGAATTCAAAAAAGGGTTCAATCGAGTTCGTGTGGTTCTTTATACTGATAAAAACTGCCTAAATTCTGAAAAAGATACTATTTACCACATGAGGGCTGGAGAAGTTTGGTATGTAGATGGTAGCAATATACATAGTGCGATGTCGCTATCTGAAAAAGGTAAATTTACTCTTATAGAGGCTGTAATGTAACAATGATATCTAAGTCTGGTGAGTTACCAGCTGTAAGAAATGAATTAATGATCTATGATAATAAACTTTCATATAAAAAAGCAAAATCTAAAATAGAAATAGTAAAAGACATAAATAAAGTAATTCGTGCATATAATAAAGAGCCTCTTCATATTCTTACAAAAGAAAGGTTAAATCAAGAAATAATTTTATCAAGAAGAGAGAATGGATGGCAAACAGAGGTTGGCGATATTATTGAGTATCTAAACAATAATAGCAGTTTGCTTAGTAATAGAGATATAGTTCGACTAAAGAAAAAATATAGACGATTCATATCAAGGTATATTTCATCTATACCAGTTCAGAACGGTAAACTACTACTTGAATTTATTGATAATGGATCTCTTAATATAATTAAAGGTAGTTATGAGGATCTAGAATGGGATAGAAACTGGAAAATTAAAAAAACATTTATGAACTTTGACTGTGTAGTTGTTTGTGATGGTTTGGCTAACCCAGGAATAATTAAACGAAGTGATGGTAATTACTCTTTCACTTACAAAAATAAAAAAGACTATGTTAGTATTTCAGAGCTTGAGAAGAAAAGTATTTGGCTTGTAGGTAGTACCGCTGCTTCTGAATTTCTAATAGTTAACTATATTAGATTTTCAGTATCAAGAGTGGAAAGATTAATTAAACAACTTAAGGCTGCTTAAATTGAAAGTTTGCGTAGTAGATCCAGTTTCAAGTGGAAAATGTCTTATTGAGGCTTTAGAAGATTATGGCTGCACAATTATAACTATTGCTACGAGCAGCCTAAAATACGATGCGAAAAGAAAAATTGACTTTATATATGAAAAATCTAATTTAGAACCAGCTGTCCTCTATCTAAAAAAAGAAGAAGTATCTCATATCTTAGCTGGCAGTGAATTTGGTGTCACTACTACAGATATATTAAGCTTTTCACTTAAGCTAAAAGGTAATGATTATAAGCTGAGACAATCTAGATCCTGTAAGCTAAGCATGTACGAAAGAATAAGTAAATGTAATATTGAGGCTGGAAGGCATAGTGTTATAACAAAAAAAGATGAATTAGAAGATGTATTAAGCCTATTTAGCCACCCTGTCTTTATAAAGCCTTTGAACAGTGCTGGAAGTGATGGTTGCTTTAAGTGTAATACAAGTGATGAAGTTGTTGAAAAAGTCAATATGATTTTGAATAAGAAAAACTTGCTTGGCAATATTAATGATAAAATACTTATTCAAGAGTATATTGAGGGGCAACAATATGTAGTTAATACAGTTACATTAGAGAGCGCGCATGTCTTCACAGATATCTATTTGGTGAAAATCGAAGAGGTTGAAGGCATTCCAATCTATAGAAGTATCATTGCTGTTGATATAAACTACAATGAAGGTGAGGTTGGCAAGGTCATTCAATATACAAAAAAATGTTTGGATGCATTAGGGGTTAACAATGGTGCAGCCCACACGGAAATACGATTAACGGAGCATGGGCCAAAGCTTATTGAAGTTAATTCACGATTAATGGGGCCTAACTTAGATTCTAATGCTTTCTACTTTGGTTTGGGTTATAGTCAAGCATCTATTTGGGCTGAATCAATTTTTGATCCAAAAAGCTTCTACAAACGTGTTGAAAAAAACAAACCTCTAAAAAAACACTTTGCAATGGTTTATCTAAGAAATGCGAGTCATGGAAAAATATTAAACCGGAAAGGTTTGTTTTCTTTGCGTAGATTACCAGCTTTTCATAGTATAGTTGATACCCCGAGTTTATCTTATAAACCTCAAAATCCACTATCAACAACTGGGGATTATGGGATAGCATTTTTTGCTCATGAAGAGAAAACAGTTTTCAATGCGTCTCTTGAAAAGCTTCATAGTTTAGAAAGCTCAGGCCTTTTTAAAACCTGCTGTTGAGGAATTGCAAGTGCACCCTGTATTATTTATATTAATGTCTGTATCAATTCAGGCTTTTTCGTTTGCTTATGTTTCGAAAGAATTTGAACCCGGTGAAATTATACAGTATTCATTGATTTCATTTCTTTTGTGTGGTTTGGTATTTTCAATGGTTTTATATAAAAAAGGGAATCTTTGTTTAGAAGCAAAAGAAATAC
>NZ_JAHHPQ010000213.1:0-4502 GCF_024606245.1 Endozoicomonas sp. SESOKO2 | reverse complement strand
AAGTGGAATATTTCGCAGAACCCGTCGCTTTTGTCCCCGATGGAAAAATCCTGCCCTGCTGCTGTTATGCCAAGAGCGACCTTACCATTGAGATCCCCGGTGGCTGTCATATCAAAAAAGAGCAATGACACGGCAAAAAACAAGCCCCTTTTTATATTAATAAAGCTATTAGAATTTAATCTAATATAACAAAGATAAAAATTTTGGCCTTATCCCTAATCAACTTGTCACTCCTCTGAACTAAGATGCTCTCGCCCTGTCTAATAAACATGAACGTCAAAACATTCAGGGAAGGGTCGAGACTATGACAAGGAAACTCACATCGCAATACCCGCGTATTATACTGCTTATTCTGTTGGCCTGCGTACTGACAGTTTTTGGATCAAGCCAAAACGTATTCGCCAGAGGCGAAAAACCCAATCTCAACAAGATTCCGGGGCCCGACTCCACTCAACGGTATATCAACTCTCCTGCCGAAAAGTTCAAGCATCGCCTGGAAGCACTCTACCCCTATGCATTTGCCAGCTACCTGTCCTATCGTTTCAGAACTGCCAGTGATAGAGCGGGCGTCAAAGAGGCCCTGGAAGATCGCCTCACCCATATTCAGTATCGCAACGCAGTCAAGACAGATGTACCTGAAAAATGGTTAACACAGGGAGTGTTTGACACCCGGTATGATGCCAACCGAATCTACGACCGCGAAGACTCCGGGTTGAAAGCCAGAGTTTTCCTCCACACTTCAGAAAAGAAAATTCTGATAGCGTTCACAGGAACAGAATTTGATAGCCTCAACTCCCTGACCAATGCTGCCTGGACACAGGGTGGCTATGGATATGGCTATCTGACACAGATCATCTCCTACTTCTCCAGCTTCATCACTGCCGGGGATTACTTTCCACTGGAAGTTCCCATGCTGAGAAGAGCTTTGGAGCTGACTGTCGACCTGTATGAGCACTACCCTGACCATGAGTTTGAGCTGACAGGCTCCTCTCTGGGTGGCGCAATCGCCCAGTATGTTTCCTTTAAAACCCGATTCAAGGCGGTGGTATTTAACAGTCTTGCCCTGAACTCTGCCATCTACTGGCACATTCAAAATGAAGAACCCGACCTGAAGCCAAAAGCACTCATCACTCATGCTTACCTGAACGGAGAGTTATTGAACGATACTCTTCAGGGGCTCTTCATCCAGGGTCCGGCCCACGCTATCTATGCCCAGGGCAGCCTGCCTGTTGAAGGACTGGAGATTCCAGTACCCGCTTCTGAAAAATCGCTGCACGGATTAGGCCAGTTCTGGTCTCGACACACTGCCAGTGGACTGCTGAGAGCGCTTGAAGCCAACATACAGCTTAATCTTCCACCGCTGAAGCAGAAACCGTCTTGAACGTAAGCAAACTGAAAAGCAACTAAGCTATATTTCTCCCAACCATTCTGTACCCCTGACACCACCTCGACACAAAGAAGGCTGAAGAGACTGTGAGCAGAGTTGTTTCCAGCAACAATCTACCCGGCAACAATCTACACGGGAACAATTTATCCAGAAACAACAATGTATTCAAAATTAATGGTTCCGGAATCAGAATAATAACAAACCTTCTCCTCAGCCTCTGCCTGTCGCACCCTCTGGCCATCTGGGGTGAGGTCCGTATTGAAAAGTCTTTCACTCTGATCGGTACCCACAAATACCCGGACAGCTTCACTCATTTTGCTTACACAAACCCCAATGCACCTAAAGGTGGTGTCCTGAGGCTAGCCAGGACAGGCTCATTCGACACTCTGAACCCATTTAACGGCAAAGGAACTACGCCTGATTACCTTTACCACACCCACGGCTCATTAATGACCCGGTCAGCCGATGAACCTCACACTCTTTATCCCTTTCTGGCCGAAGCCATCGAATACCCTCACGACTTCAGCTGGGTTGCTTTTCATATCAACCCGGCAGCAAAGTTCAGCGACAACCACCCTGTCACGTCAAAAGATGTTGTATTCACTTTTGAGTTATTCAAAAGGGAGGGCTCACCCTTTTTGAAAAATCTCTATAAAGACGTCGCCAGAGTTGAAAAAACTTCGCCACACCGAGTCGTTTTTTACCTGGACAAACCTGGCAAGAAGCAGCTTGCCCTGCTGGGTTATCTTCGCGTGCTTCCTCATCATTACTGGCAGACCAGAAACTTTCAGGGTCGTCACCTGAACAGCCCTGTGACCAGTGGGCCCTTAAAGGTCAAGCATGTCAAAATAGGACAAAACATCACTTTTGAGCGAGTCAGGGATTATTGGGCAGTCAATCTTCCCAGCCAGAGAGGGAGGTATAATTTCGACGAAATCAGGGTGGACTATTATCGTGACCCTCAGGCTGTGATCGAAGGCTTCAGAGCCGGACTTTATGATGTTCATCAGGAGACTGATACTCAAAAATGGCATCAGTCATTCAGTTTCCCGGCAGTTAAAGAAGGTCGGGTGCTGAAGAAAGACATTGAAATGCTCTATACAGCTGGCATGAGTGCCCTGGCTTTTAATCTTCGTCGGGACAAGTTCAAAAACCCTGCACTTCGTCAGGCTTTAATCATGGCCTTCGATTTTGAGTGGATTAACAGGACTCTGCTGAATTCTGACTTTCAGCGTACTACGAGCTTTTTCTACAACTCACCTCTCTCAGCCACAGGTCTGCCGACAGAAGAAGAACTCAAGCTACTGGAGCCGTTTCAGGAGCAGTTACCCAGTGAACTTTTCAAGCAAGCCGTCATTCTCCCCGTTTCAGACGGAAGCGGTAAAAACAGGGAGAATGTCAGGAAAGCTCTGGCTCTCTTCAAAAGAGCAGGATACCGGTTGGAAAACGGGCGGATGATAGATACAGCCTCAGGCAAGCCTCTCACTCTCAGCCTGCTGACCGAAGACCCTAAACAGGAACGTTTGTTACTTTCTTACCGTAAAAGTCTTGCTGACCTTGGCATAACATTGAACATAAAGACTCTCGACAAAAGCCTGTTTCGAAAAAGAGTCAGGGAGTCAGATTTCGAAATGGTGGACTGGTATTTCTGGCAGTCCACTTATCCGGGCAACGAGCTGTATCATATGTGGAGCAGTAAAGTCGTCATGGAAAAACAAAGTGGTAACATTGTCGGCATCAAAAACCCGGTCATTGACCACCTGCTAGCCGAGGCAACAAATGCAGACAGCTATGAAAAACTGATACCCATTGTCAGGGCTATGGACCGGGTACTGATGTGGGGCCACTACGTCATTCCCAAGTGGCATACTCAAAAGACTCATCTGGCTTACTGGCACCACCTTGGTCATCCACCACAAGACCATCTTTACTGGCTCGACCTGAGTAACTGGTGGTACAAGCCAGACAAGAATCCATGATTTTTCCATTTTGATCGCTTACCTCTCTCAATGAGCAATCTCTGGCCAAAAAGAAAATCACTATCAACAAGCTCTTGATTTGGTTTTTTTTCATCGGTAGAGTAGTTACCAATTTGCCTACAAAGACTTGCCTGTAAGCGCAGGCTTCTTTAACTTATTTTTAATGGCAACATAATGCCCATAGGCTGTCAGAGCTGAAACGTATACTGTGACGAACACACGCGAATGAGATCCGAAACTGGCTGTTCTGTTTCAAACACACGCCTGAGCAGGGTGCCGACCGGTATCAACAGTGGTCCGTTTTTCAGAAAAAGCTCCTTAATCAGGGGCTTTTTTTTGGTTTGTGCCCACCCTGTAGCTTCATCAGCTATTTGGCACCATCTCCCCATTCTTCACCCTTATTCAGGAACAGGTAACTCTTGATGGAAAACCAGCTCTATCTGAGGGACATCATTTCCATAGCAGACCTGAATCGTTCAGACCTCGAACAGATTCTGGAAACTGCCGCCCAGCTTAAAAGAGCACCACGTCCCGATCTGCTAGAGGGCAAGGTGATTGCCAGCTGCTTCTTTGAGGCTTCGACCCGAACCCGTCTCTCATTCGAAACCGCTGTACAGAGGCTGGGAGGAACCCTGATTGGTTTCTCTGACAGCAGTAACACCTCGGCCAAAAAAGGCGAAACACTGGCCGATTCAGTCAAAATCATCAGTTCTTATACTGATGCCTTCATCATGCGTCATCCTCAGGAAGGTGCGGCACGATTGGCCTCTGAATTCTCCAATGTCCCAATCATTAATGGCGGTGATGGTGCCAACCAGCACCCGACACAGACGTTGCTGGATCTTTTCAGTATTAGAGAATGTCAGGGGACACTGGACGACCTGACCATCACCTTTGTCGGTGACCTTAAATACGGCAGAACTGTTCACTCATTGGTTCAGGCCATGGCACTGTTCGGTGCCAAATTTAACTTTATTGCACCCGACGCGCTTTCAATGCCCGATTACCTGCTGGAAGAACTGGATGAAAAAGGTATTCGCTACCGCAAAGCCGGGAGCATTGAAGAAGTGGTGCCTGAGTCTGACATTATTTATATGACACGGGTTCAAAAAGAGCGCTTTGATGAAACTGAATAC
>NZ_JAHHPQ010000212.1:0-1521 GCF_024606245.1 Endozoicomonas sp. SESOKO2 | reverse complement strand
GGGTGTTGATGATCAAAAGGGAGGCAGATAAACACCCTGTAACGTATTCTTTAAATCGACGGATCATGTTGGACTTGACGTTCTTTATTGGGGGTTGCGTAGTTTAACTCGAAACTTTTTTCATCTCTAACCCGGAACTTTCACCCCGCTGATCGCCTCTACAGGGTTCTCCTGATTTTCGTTAAGAGCTTACTGACTGGAGCTGCCAAGCCCAGCTCGGACGGTTGATCAGGCTGAAACCAGTGCCATCGATCTCCATCCGCTACCGAAGAGGCTTTGGCAGCAAAGGATTTGACCGGAGTGATATCCAGGTGATAATGGCTGAATGTGTGTCGAAATGAAGACCATTCTTCAAAATCTTCCAGACTTAATCCGGTTTTGTTTTGAGCGGCACCAGACAGCTCCTCATCGATCTGGATTTCCGGAAAACCCCAGAGTCCTCCCCAAATACCTGTAGGTGGTCTTTTTTCCAATAGAACCTCTCCAAACTCGTTGATCACCATTAACATGATTATCGATCGTTCCGGCTTGTCTTTTTTAGGTTTGGGTTCGGGGTAGCGGGTTTCTTCTCCGGCTTTGTGGGCCACACAGTTTTGCTCTAATGGGCAAATCAGACAGGAAGGTTTGGTCCGGGTGCAAATCATTGCCCCCAGATCCATCATCGCCTGAGTGTAATCTGCATTGCGATGATGTGGGGTAAACCCTTCGGCAATACTCCAGAGTTGTTGTGCTATAGCAGACTGTCCGGGCCAACCAGAAATGGCCTGATAACGGGCCAGTACTCTCTTAACATTACCGTCCAGAATCGGAGCACGAATACCCATACTGATGGACGCTATCGCTCCGGCAGTCGATAAACCGATTCCGGGTAACTGAGTTAATTCATCAACAGAGCGGGGAAACTCACCGGCAAAAGTATCCATGACCATTTTTGCCGCCTTGTGCAGGTTTCTGGCTCTGCTGTAATATCCGAGCCCGCTCCACAGATGAAGTACATCATCAATCTCCGCTGAAGCCAGGTCTGCAACCTTGGGAAAACGCGACATAAAGTTTTCAAAGTACGGGATGACGGTAGCTACCTGGGTTTGCTGCAGCATGACTTCGCTGATCCAGACCCGGTAAGGGTTGATGTTTTTCTGCCATGGCAGGTTTTTGCGGCCATGACCATCAAACCATTGGAGCACTTGTTGGCTGAAGGCGTCACTATTGCTATCTGGCGACATATAGGGTGTTTGGGCTTAAAAATTGAATTGTACATTCTACTATGAAAAATACGATGAAATGGCCTGCGAATCAGATTTCACAGCGTTTTTATATCTGCATGCGCTGCAAACCGGAAACATGAGCTTCCTCATTTAAGATCAATCATTTGTTTGCTCAGACCCACTTTTACCGGGAGTACAGAATTTCCTTAGAGTATAAGTTTTATTGATTCCTATTATTCAAAAGTTTGAATTTTCTTATTCTCAATGAACGTATTTAACCGTTTTACGGCAAATGGTTTTGTGTCAGGATTGTAAT
>NZ_JAHHPQ010000211.1:0-1410 GCF_024606245.1 Endozoicomonas sp. SESOKO2 | reverse complement strand
TCAGTGCCATGGCGCTCATGATTACTCCGTTGGTTTTTGCTCTGACCCGGGTTCCTCACAGCGTTTTGCTAACGATTCTGATCGGTGTTTCCGGCATGATTGCGGCTATCTGGGTGCAGCTGATTAACCTGCCTGTAGAGCTGGATGCCAGCTTTAAAAAAGCCCTGCCCATTCTGGCGGAGGGTTACCTTTCAGAAAAAGATATGCCCGCTGCCAGAGACGTTTTAAAAGCGGCAGCCATGACGTATGTTGCCGCAGCACTGGGCAGCCTGCTCAATCTTGGCCGCTGGGTTGCTATCCTCAGGCGTTAAGTTAATCCTGCAAAGGATGACCTTGCCTGAGTCCATGAGTCTCTGGTTCGGGCTGCCCCGCCGGGCCAGGGGGTGTTGGACTCGTTGAACTGATCTACTATGATTGCGAGCCTTTGTATACAGATCACCTTCGGATATCTTCATGAGTCCCTACACCTCTCCCATTTCTGAACTTCTCGGCCTGGGCTACTGCGACTGGCAGGATTGGACGGATTACAGCCGTTTTGAATTTAATGAGTCGCATATCCCGGAGCTTCTGAAGCTGGCTCAGGATTGGGCCTCGTTTGATCATGACGATGCCGAAACTGTCTGGTCACCCGTTCACGCCTGGAGGGTTCTGGGTATTCTTCAGGCAAAAGAAGCGGTGGAGCCCCTGCTGGATCTGTTCTACAAGGATGATGAACACTTTGTGATTGCAGAGTATCTGCCTTCTGCGGTCGGTCGTCTTGGCGAAGTGGCCACCGATCGGCTTTGGGGTATTGCCAGGAACAACGAGGACAATGAGGATGCCCGGGATCTTGCAATAGAGTCTCTGCGCTGGAATGCAACTTACCATGAAGCGGATCGTGAAAAGACAGTGGCGGGCCTTCAGAAGCTTCTGGAAGACAGGGAAGATGATGGAACCTATCTCAATACGGCTCTGGTCGGTGCTCTGATTGATCTGCACGGTAAAGAAGCGGTTAAAGTCATTCGCGATGCCTTTGAGCGTGGTAAAGTCGATCGCGAGATTCATGGTGATATTGAAGACATAGAGATTGAGCTGGGTCTGAGACAGACTCGCTCCTTTATTCCTGACTGGCGTTTTGACGATGCCCAGAAAGACATGCTGGAGGCTATGCTGTCTGAGTATGGTCGCATGTCTTGTCAGGAAGTGGAAGGTTTCCTCTTTGGTATCTGGGGGTCACCTCAGCAAGTTCCACCCAATCGCTGGCTTAAAAAAATCTTTGGCGAAGTACCGGCTTTTAAGGATGAACAGCAGGAAAAAGACATTCATCGTATATTGTTCAATCTATACGACACCATTGAGCGTGCTGTTGAAATGGGGCCTGTCTCTTATACACATCTGACGCTGCCGACGACTAGTCGAGTGTAGATCTCG
>NZ_JAHHPQ010000210.1:0-1768 GCF_024606245.1 Endozoicomonas sp. SESOKO2 | reverse complement strand
GCTGTCGTCATCGTGTGCCTGTTTTTATTGCTTTTTGTCGTTATTTCGGGATTCCATGTCGACAGGTCGAGAGCTTTGTCCACCGCTTTGCTGAGTATTCCGGGGATGGAGGGCAAACCTGGGAATCAGTGGATTTAAGTGGGGCACCTGTAGTGACAGTAAAAACGACTAGTGATTTCCAGCCCAACATAAAGATCGAAGACTCCATGGCTAAGTCAAAGAAGATCAAGGCTCTCCTGAAGGATTTCCTGAAAGGTGCTGATTTAACACAACAACAAACTCTGGCTAAAGCGTGTGGCGTGAGCCCGGAGAAACTGAACAAAGCCCTTGAGACAAACAGTGCATTACCGGAAATTAATCTAAATATTTCCAAAATAGTCAAGAACCTATGGGAGGAAAACAATTTAAGCAGTTTTTCCGTGGGCGTCTCATTACTGGTGTTGCTTGAGACAAAAGAATTGACCAAGGACGAGATATTATTGCTCAGTATTACGACTGATATAGGTGGGAATGTCTCTGAACCAATGTCAGAGGCAGTAAGAAAAATAGTGTCAAACAACGATGAAGATCAAATCATTGAACAACTTAAGTTACTTCATTCAAAAATGATTCTTCAGGCCGGAACAAGCACTGCCCTCTGGTTGAATTCAATGGTGGATATACTGAAAGGCAGTGACTTAACTAAACCTTCGGTTATTCACTTTGCCAGCGAAGCCCTGAAATTGGATTGGCTGGATCCACCGTCGACCGATGATTTGAATAGGGTCAAGATCGATGAGTATCACCGGCTATTGGTAAGCTTGGAAGCTGTTGATGAACTGAAAGTTAAAGCAGCCCACTGCCTGAAAAAGTGGTACAAGGAATATTTGTCCAAGGAAAAAGATGGCCATATATGGTTGTTATCTTGTGCACACTACCAAGAGGAAGAAAGTAGTACCATGTTTGTCACTCATGGTCATGATGGGTTTTCGCCATTTCTTAAAAGTGCAATAGCCTGCTTATCTTTACAGACTTCCTGGTCGGACGAACCTGAGGGCATTCCAAATATAGAGCGAATGCTGGTGCAGCAGCCTGCGTTCAGGAAGTTAAACTCAGGCAGGGCGAGCCACCGACCGGTGATTATCCTGGGGCAACCTGCCTGGGACAGCACAGTGATTAACGAACAAGCCGACGCTCTGTTTCAACGAAAAGTTGAGAACAGCCCTGACCTGAAGCTGTTATTGGAAAAAATCAAATTGAAGTCCTCTGAGGTGTCCTCGGAGGATCAAAGGCGTTTAGATGATTTAAGAGACAAATACCAGCAAGCGATTCAGCAGGCCTTCAGTTATTACCTGTATGAAGTAACACACTCAAAGGGCAGTAGTTTAACGTATTGTTGGGCTGAAGCTTCCATGTGGAAGTCCAAAATGAAAAATTTCTATGGCTCTCATGAGCCATCCTCACCAGAAAAGTTGTTTGACATGATGTCTCATATTAATAGCTCTTTATCGTTTCAGAATTCTATTAATGATGCTTACTTACGGGAGGTACACAATGCCAGTAACGCTCTGGTGCTCAAATCCCGTGAGCTGACAAAAATTGCCGAAGAGTTTTTGAGCAGTATGAATTTGAATTCGATTTATGACGCATTGGATGCGTGATAACCATTGGGTCATGATGAGCTTTTCGAGATCGGTGATTTCCTTCAATGATTCCGGCTAACCATCCAAATGAAACTTTAGGTCTTTCTTAAGGTCATATTATTAAACACTTTCAATACAGTCCTTCA
>NZ_JAHHPQ010000209.1:0-1250 GCF_024606245.1 Endozoicomonas sp. SESOKO2 | reverse complement strand
CGCCATCGGTCTGGCAGGATTGGCAGCAGAAAGCGGTAATGCAATACCAACCCTTGCGTCTTTCAATTTTATCGACGAATTTGCACCGATTCGCTTGCAGACAATGGTTGGAGACCATCTGACGCTTGTTCAGGCCAGTCAGGCTGTGGAAATCTTCAAGGACATGATGAGGTGCTCCCCACCCTACCCTTTGTCTATCGTAGATCACCCTGTCCTGCCAAAAGTCCAGGAGCTGGTTTACAGGGCCAGGAATGAAATGAAAACCGGGGCTCAACGATACGACGACGAAATTAATGGCATGAGCAAAAGAGCCTTTCACCCTCTCGTGCCTGAAAGATTCTTCTCGGAACACTTCGCTACTCATTCTCACACTGGTATCAGGATAATAGCTCTGTTGAGTGAAGGTCTGATCAGCAAGGTTGAACTTCATAATTACATTAAAGCGGTCAGAGGTGTCGATGGTTATCAGACAGTGGATGAATTCGAGCACTTCCTTGGCTACCGCTACGGCGTCAATGTGCCTCAATTCAAAAAGGTTGTTCAAATGATGTCTGACGAGGGTGCAAAGGAATTCATGCGCAATGCCTTCGATCCTGTGACCGTGACCACCACTGGCCCTTCAGGTATGAAAGAGTCTGTTACCGGCATGAAAGAGTACGCAGCTGCGGTCATCGCCAACTACGTCCTTAACGATATTGCCTTCAATAACGGCCGCAGGACGGCAGCCTTCCTGGCCAATATTCAGGATACTCTGGCACCTTATGCCAATACCCTTGGCGTGTCTGAATCAGAGCTGATCAAGGCTATCCATGACACCTTGATGCAGACTCATGCTGCAGCGGTTGAGCATCGGCTCAATGATTACTGGCTAAAACCTTCAGCCTCTCTGGTACAGGCGGCCGCCTGGTACTTCTTCACCTATAAGCCTCTGCTGGCGATCCATACCGCCGAGCAGGCTGAAAGGCTGTCTCTCTCAAACATGGCGTTCCTCTATCTTCTGGATCTGACCAGCCGGGGTGATTACCTGCACAGAGCTCTCACACCTTTCGAGCACTGGCTGGAACACTATGATGTTGATCTTGACCGAACTCGCCAATATACCTACCACGACGGCATTGAAAAGATCTCTGAAGTGGGCGGGCTGGCCATGCCATTGGGTAAGGCCGCTTCCTCAGTCATTCTGCTGAGAACCGGGTCTCTGCTGTTTGCCAGACAGTACAACGCCAACCCCCGGATGTATCGCAGCATTT
>NZ_JAHHPQ010000208.1:0-8097 GCF_024606245.1 Endozoicomonas sp. SESOKO2 | reverse complement strand
GACCAATTTATTGCAACCGCAGTAGGACAGCCTTAAGTCCGACAGGCTGCTAGTAAGAGGTCAGCCAGAAACCACCACGATCGAAAGTACAATTATCTTTTCCTGTACGAATAGTCAGGTCAACTGGATCAGGCCATATGCCGGTTTCCTGTTGATCTGCTCCAAAGCAATGCTATACATAAGACGCTGAACCTTTTTCATGATCCGACTCCAGCCTGTCACCGACGGCAGGCGATCCGGGAAGCCATGCGTCTGAAACACTGTCACAACACCAGAGACTTTAGGGAGTTCGCCCGACGACGGCTGCCCTCCCCTATTTTTCATTACATCGACGGTGCTGCGGATGATGAGACCACACTGCGAAGAAATACTGAGGCCTACTCCAATTGTGACCTGGTGCCCAATGTATTGAGAGGTGCAGAGCATGTTGATCTCTCTACCCGGGTTATGGGTTTGGATCTGGACATCCCTCTCTTCTTATCGCCCACCGCACTGCAGTGTCTCTTTCACCATGAAGGTGAGATGGCTGTGGGCAAAGCAGCCGAACAGTTTGGCACTCTTTTTGGCCTGTCTTCTCTGGGCACTACCAGCATAGAAGACATTGGTTCAACTATTAAAACTCCGAAGCTGTTCCAGCTCTATGTGCATAAAGATAAGGGTCTGACTCGCAATATGATTGACCGATGCAAGGCGGCCAACTTCGATGCTATGGCATTAACGGTGGATACAGCCGTTGGTGGCAACAGAGAAAGAGATCTCGTCACCGGTTTTACCATCCCGCCCAAACTGACATTGAAGAGTCTGCTGAGTTTCACCTGCCATCCGGCCTGGGTTCTGAATTACGTTTCCCATGGTGGCTTTGAGCTGCCTCAGCTTCAGGACTATGTTGGCGAAGGCACCCGCATTACCCTTTCGGTCGGTCACTACTTCAGTACCATGCTGGATCAGAGTATGGACTGGCAGGCAGCAGAAGAAATTATCCACTACTGGGAAAAACCATTAGCACTAAAAGGCATCATGTCGGTTGAAGATGCACGCAGGGCCGTAGATATCGGCGCTGCGGCCATTATGATTTCCAATCATGGCGGTCGACAGCTGGATGGCTCACGCTCGCCCTTTGATCAACTGGCAGAAATTGTAGATGCCGTAGGAGACCAGATTGATGTGATATGCGACGGGGGGATACAAAGGGGCACACACGTTCTTAAAGCACTGTCGCTGGGAGCCAAAGCCTGCTCAGGAGGTCGCCTGTATCTTTATGCTTTGGCAGCAGCAGGAAGAGCAGGCGTTGAAAAGGCCCTTGAAAATCTGCGCAGTGAAATGGAACGGGATATGAAACTGATGGGCTGTAAAACGATTTCAGAGTTGAACCGGAGTAACCTCCGCTTCCGGCCGGAATTCACCTGTCATTCCCGTTGAGTAAAGCCTGAGTCACAACAATCCATAATACCGTTTAAATATCATTATTAATTTCTTTGTTAAGTTTTTTGACCAACCCTGTGTAACTTGATATTTGCTTGCCTGGTATTGTTTTAAACAGATTGGTTAACTGCTCGGTATCAAGCGTAAGTGTATAGCTTCTTAAAGCAGTATGGATATAAATATCATCTTTATCAGGATCTGCAATGACAAATACAGCTCTGTATCCCATAGTGGGCAATGCTTCACCTTCTACAGCAGCTCTTGACATCTTTAAATAACCGCTCATTCCTTCAAGTAATAGTTTTTTATTAGTAAAATGCTCTCTGGAAAGTACCTCCCTGAGAGTTTTATCACGAAAATTTTCGGTCATTCTCAATTTAGAATTTTTAAGTATCCAATCGTAAGTAAACATTTCTTTGTAATCATCCAATACTGAGTATTCACTATTGCTTTTGGTTATGAGTTGGGCATTAGCGGGTTGGCAAATATCGTTCGATGTCAGACATTGGAGAGTAGTGGCTTTGTGGCTAAAAGAATAAATATAAACAGCCTCGATATCAGTAGCTTGTGTTCTTGCTATATCAAGTTCAGATGGGCTTCTGAATAACTCCATCGTATAGCGTTTTATTGCGTCAAAGGTTTGATTTATCTTATCCAGTTCAGCATCAGAAAGAGCATCAGGATTTATACTTTCCCTACTGAAAGAGAACAATCTGGTTTCATAGTCTTCAGGAAACGTTTGCCCATCTGAAGACATCAGTTCTTTAATGATCGTTTTTTCCAAGCCCTGAGTTCGATATATTTCCCCTATGCCTGTCTCAGAATTTAGAGGTTGTTGAACTTCCAAACCTGTTTCGGTCGTTTTAGTCTGAGTATCTGGTACATCTTCTGAAAAAAAACCAAGAAGATATGCCGCTCCTACTAATGCAGCAGCTTTTAAGAACATTTCGCTAACCTCCTTTTTCGTCTAACTGTTTAGAGCTGACGTTTCATTAAGTAATAGCTCTGAGAGCCTGACTGATAATAGCACCATTATTCAATCAAATTAAAAACAAGCTTGTTCCCTTGATTCAAGATAAACAGCCTTCACTGATGTCTTTGACACTAAAAGCATAATTAAGTTCATTGAAGTCTCTGGTTATTATTGCGTTGTGGGTCAATGGCTTTGCTCCTGCACAGATACATATAAAGAATGGCGATGCTATATCTCTATGCTTTGGCAGCAGCCGAAAAAGCGAGCCTTGAAAAGACCCTTGACAATCTGCGCAGTGAAATGGAACGGGGTATGAAACTGATGGGTTGAAAAGCATTCAGAGTTGAACCGAAATAACCTCCGGTTCTGACCAGAATTCACCTATCATTCCCGGTGAATTAAGCCTGCGTCACAACCATCCATCCACAATACCGCTTAACTATCATTGTTGATTTTTTTTATTAAGATTTTCGGCCAACCCAGTGAAGCTTGATATTTGCTTACCTGGTAGTGTTTTGTACAGATTTGTTAACTGATCGGCATCAAGCTCAACAAGAGTGTAGCTTCTTCCAGTAGTCACAATATGAATATTCTCTTTATTTGGATCAGTCATTAAAAATACAGCTCTAAATCCCATAGTGGGAAATTTCTCGTCTGATTCAACGATTCTCGACAGTGTTAAAAAACCACCAATCCTTTCAAGCAATAATTTTTTTCTGGTAAAATCCGTACTAAAAATATCATTCTCATAATCTTCATCATCAACACTATCTTTCATTCTCGGTTCAGAATTTTTCAATATCCATTCAGATGTAAACATTTTTTTATAATCACCCAATACTGAGCCTTTATCATTGCTTTCTGTGGTATGTTTGGTATTTATGGGTTGAGAATTAGCGGGTTGACAAATATCGTTCGATGTCAGGCATTCCAGAGTAGTGGCTTTGTGACTAAAAGAATAAATATAAACGGCCTCAACATCAGAAGCTTCTACTATTGCCATATCAATACTATATTTATTTCTGAATAACTCCATCATATGGCGTTTTATTGCGGCAAAGGTTTGATTGATCTCATCCAGCTCAACATCAGAAAGAGCCTGAGGGTTAATACTTCCCCTACTAAAAGTGAACAATCTGGATTCATAGTTTTCAGGAAAAGTTTGGCCATCTAAATTCATCAGCTCTTTGATGATCGTTTTTTCTAATCTGGAAGTTCGGTATATTTTTTGTATACCTGTACCAGGATTTACAGGTTGATGATTTTCCAACCCTGTTTCGGTCGTTTTGGTCTGAGTATCTGGTATATCTTCTGAAAAAAAACCAAGAAGATATGCCGCCCCTACTAATGCAAAAGCTTTTAATAACATCTCATTAACCTCCTTTTTTTGTCTGCCTGTTTAGAGCTGACGTTTGATTAATTAATTGCTCCGAGAGCCTGACTGATAATAGCACCATTACTAAATAAAATTAGGAACAGGCTTGCTAGATTGATTTAAGATAAACAGTTTTTACTGATGTTTAGACCCTAAAACCACCATTAAGTTTACTGAACTCTCTGGTTATTATTTCTTTGTGGATGGATGGCTTTGCTCTTGCACAGACATGTATAAAGAATGGCGATGCTATATCTTTATGCT
Organism: Endozoicomonas sp. SESOKO2; assembly: GCF_024606245.1. Taxonomy (NCBI): domain Bacteria; kingdom Pseudomonadati; phylum Pseudomonadota; class Gammaproteobacteria; order Oceanospirillales; family Endozoicomonadaceae; genus Endozoicomonas; species Endozoicomonas sp. SESOKO2. Next base: position 4,063 of record NZ_JAHHPQ010000208.1, on the reverse strand, counting down.
TTGGCAGCAGCCGGAAGAGCGAGCCTTGAAAAGGCCCTTGATGTGCAATGAAATGGAACGGGTTATGAAACTGATGAGCTGTAAATCGATTTAAGGGCTGAAACGGAGCAACCCGCGATTCCGGCCAGAATCGACCTGTCATTCCCGATAAGTTACGCCTGTGTCACAACAGCCTGTGATATCATCAAACTATCAGGGGTTATTTTTTTTATTGAGTTTTTTAGCCAACCCTGTGAGATTTGATATTTGCTTGCCTGGCATGGTTTTAAGCATATTTGATAATTGTTCGGCATCAAATTTGAGAGTGTAGCTTTTTGCGGCAGCTTGAATATAAATATTCTTCTTACTAGAACCTGTCATTACTAATACAGCTCTGAAGCCCATAGTGGGAAATGCTTCATTTTTATTAATGAGTCTGGTCAGCGATATAAAATCAGAAATTTGTTTCTGTAATATTTTTTTCTCGTTAAAGTCTGCCCCAACAAGGTATAATGCGGGAGTTGATTCCCGATAGCCTGCCAGCCTCGCTTCGGATTGTTCAAGAATCCATTCGGATGAAAACATGTTTTTATAATCATCCAACATTGAGCTTTCATCATTGCTTTGAGCTGTGCGTTCGGCATTAAGCGTTGAGTGTTGGGTATCAGCAGGTTGGCAAATATCGTTCGATGTAAGGCATTTGAGAGTAGCCGCTTTGTGGCTAAAAGAATACACATATACAGCCTCAATATCAGCAGCTTTTATTAGTTCCTGATTAAGATTAGGATCACCTCTTGATAACTCAATCATTTGGTCTTTTATTACGGAAAAGATTTTATTTATCTCATCCAGTTCATCTTCAGAAAGAGCATTAATATTTATACTCCCCCTACTTAAAGTGAATAATCTGTACTCATAGTCTTCAGGAAAAGTTTCCCCATCTGAATGCTCCAGCTCTTTGATGATTGTTTTTTCTAAGCTGGAAGTTCGATACAGTGTTTCTATGCCTGCCCCTCTATTTATAAGTTGAGGCAATGATTGAGGCAAAGGTTGCTGCGTAAATTGATCCACTTCCAACTCCGTCTCAGTCTTTTTTGGTTGATTATCTGGTACCAATCCAAAAAAACAATGATAAAGATATACTACTGATACTGCTATGATAATATTTGTTACCATGTCATCTAGCCTCCCGTTTTGTACACTTGTTTAGAGCTAGCGTTTCATTAGAGTGATAGCTCCGGGAGCCTTAACGATAATAACGCCGTTACTAAATTTAATGAGGAGTAACCTTCTTCCAGCATTTTAAGATAAACAGTTTTCATTGACGTTTGTGAGCCTGAAACCACAATTAATTTCATTGAATTTCCTGCTTATTATTTCTTTTTGGATGGATAGCTTCGCTCTTGCAAAAAAATATATACAAAGAATTGCGATGCTATTGAAAGATGAATCACAGAGATACTGAAGCATCCCATGTCATTGGTGATTGACGCTCCAGTGTAGTCGAGTTCTCGTAAAAAGGTAGTATCAGAGCCAGTCAGTCAGCATCACACCAATGCTGAGCCGGTTCACACTGGCATTGTAATCAATCAGGCTTTCTCCATAGCCATTAAAATATTGGACATAACCCCGGAAACGGTCACTAAGAGGGAAGGACCAGCCCAGTTGCACCGCACCTTTGTTATCAGAAGACCGCAGGTTGTTTCTGAGCATCATGGATATCTGGTATTCATCCAGTTTATAGCCAAAATGAAGCTCACCATGTCCCATGTACTTTTCAATATCCGGGTTATCATCCCCCTCCGTATCATTCGGGTTATTTGGGTCTTTTTCAGGTTCGGGAATCCGATACCAGGGCTTGAAGCTCACGTAAAAATTGCCCTTTTCCAGCAGGAAATTCAGGTAAACTCGATTCCAGCTTCGGGAAAGGCCGCCCGACCGACCATTGGATTGATGAGACAGACCGGCCACTACCGCCCACAAATCCATACCCAATACCGAACGATCGACCGGAAGTACCGCAAAGACTTCCGGTTCGTGGTTCGTTTCCCTGAATGGCGCAGAGTTGTTGTTGTAGGCCTGCCACCAGGAGGTGTTAGTGTAGGCTACATAGACATTACCGTAACCGTTCCATAAACCCTCCCAGACAGGCGCTTTCAGACTCAGCTGAAACTTGATTTCGGTTGATGTCAGTTCCTCACCTATTGCTTTGTAAGGCTCCTTGTTAACGTGACTGTTCCAGGAAACCGGAAGCACATAATTGGGACGATGGGGAGTTATCACAAAACGATTATCAAACGCCTGACGTTCACCTTTAACTCGTTCATCAAAAGCACTTTCCTCTGTCTCCCGGACCCTATCAGAATCATCAACCACCAGAGGCAGTGCCTCTTCTTCGTGGGGTTTGCCGCAAACAGCCCTTATCTCCGCCATGGTGGTCTGACCATCGGCTTCCATAGCCTGTTTCAGGAGGCACTGTTCATGGGGAGTTGATGACAAAGCCAAAGCCGGCGACAGACTCAGGACCAAACCTGCAACCCAAAAAGGCCCTTGTTTGATTGAGACAAGCGTCACATTATTATCCATAGTTGAAACTCTTTTTCTTCCTAACGAGCGCAACGGGCTGAAATGCCGGTGAGAGTCTGCGCTCATCACAGGGCAACCTAAAGCTTTAACGAATGCTCGAACATAAATCCCCGGCTCTGCAATCTCAACCTTTTTCCGTTGGTGTTGTATCAAGACATTCCGTTTTTGCCATATCGAAGTCAGGCCAGGGAATCAGAACAGCTATCAGACTGATGGTACCGATGACCGCCAGATAGTATGCGGGCCCTAATGCAGTACCGGTCATTTGTACGATCAGTGTCGAACTCAAAGGAGCAAGCCCGCCAAAAATGGCAAAGCCAAAATTGTATGAGGTAGCAATGCCTGTGTAGCGAACTTCTGTTGGAAAAAAGCGGACAATAATAGGAGGAAGCAGACCTGAGGCGACCGCAGTAAATAATCCGCAGGTCATCATAATGTGCCGGACCTGAGGAGCCTCTGTAAGAAAATACTGGAAGGCTGGAAATGACAAAATAATCACAACCAGAGCCATAGAGATAGCCAGCAGCCTCTTGTTGACAATATCAGTCAAAATGCCTGCTAACAGCGACAGGGGCGAAAGAATAAAAAAAGCAACCGCCGTGCGCCAAGCCACATTAGCCTGTGGTAAACCCAGTATGGAAGAGAGGTAGCTTGACATATAGACCCCATAAACCGTTACCGTGGCACCGCAAAGCGCCATCAACAACAGACCACAGAGCAGCCCCTTCCGATGCTCTCGCAGTAATAGGATAAGGGGAATAGTTGACTGCTGACGGGCCTGATCCAGGGCAGCAAATAATCCGGACTCATTGAAGCGCTTGCGAATCTGATAGCTGACCAGCCCCAGCAGACCACCAATCCAAAAAGGGATTCTCCACCCCCACTGAGCCATAGTTTCCTGACCCAGCAGCATACTTAACAGACCATTGAGAAAAGTGCCCAGAGAGATGCCAATCATCAGGGCCAGAAATAGGATACCGATCATTAGCCCCTGTCGTTGCGGCGCACTTTCACTGAGAAAAGTGATGGCTCCCGGCAACTCTCCTCCAAGAGAAAACCCCTGGGTCAGCCTGAGCAGAACCAACGTCAGTGGAGCAATAACTCCAACCTCTTCATAAGTAGGTAAACAGCCCATCAGAGCAGTGGTCAAAGCCATGAGAAAAATGGTCAGAGTGAATGTTTTCTTGCGGCCAAACCGATCTCCGAGATGCCCGAAAAACAGGCCTCCCAGCGGTCTGGTCAGGTATCCTGTGGCAAAGACAGCATAGGTTCCCAGCAATGAGGACAGCTGATCCGAGGCAGGAAAAAAATGCTCCGCGATATAGCTTGCCATCAGGGCGTAGATCAGGAAATCATAAAGCTCCAGCATGCCTCCCATGGAGACGGCCAGAGCCAGCTTGTAATGCTCACTGGGTGCAGTAATGCAACGCGGCATAAGTCACTCTCTTGATTAAATCCGCAACGAGCGCAACACTCGCTGTTATGGATAAGGTTCAAG
>NZ_JAHHPQ010000207.1:0-15867 GCF_024606245.1 Endozoicomonas sp. SESOKO2 | reverse complement strand
GGATAGCCAGTAAACGTCGTACCTTTATCCGGCTGCAGACCACCTCCTTCAGAGACAGGCGAACTGATTTTCGAACCTTTTTCACCCTTTTGTAACAATAACAGCGGAGCAACGTTAGATTTTGGTAAACGAATGGGATCAGGTAAAAAAGAAGAAAGAATCGCATCGACACCATCGCCGGAAACGAATGATGAAATGTGAGGAACTAAAGCCTGACTACTACCCGACAAAAGCAGGATAGGCACAATAAAAACAAAAGTCATAAAACACCTGAGCTTCAAATAGAGATAACGAAGTCATTCTAGACAAGAAGCTCAGATTTTCCTGACTCCAGGATCTTAATACCGCACGAGACGTTGACTCGCGTTAGAAATGGGCAGAATTTCAGCACTGACTGCGGCACCACAAGTCGAATCTGAGATTTCCAACCTCAGAGTTAGCCAAAATACGACTTTGGATACCTGATTCCCCGTGCTTTTTGACTGAATTCAAAGAAACTTGTAAAGAGAGTCATTAATGCTCACCGGGGCACTGCTGAGCTTATATGAAACTCAGTTCAGGTAATGCTCCTCAAGGTATTGAGCAACAGCATCATGATTGCATTGACCGATCACCTGATGATCGGGAAGTTTTGCTTTCAAACGCTCTGTAGCATTTCCCATAACCAATCCTTTGCCAACAACCTGCAACATCTCAACATCGTTCATGCCGTCACCAAAGGCTACTGCGTCTTTGGGCTTTAGTCCTTTGAGTTTCATGACTTCTACCAGAGCCGCACCTTTACTCACGGCTGGCGCCATGACCTCAAGACAGGTATCCAGGGAGAAAGCCATATTCACGGAGTCGCCGAAAGCTTTATGAATATCCTGCTCCAGACCAAGTAACTCATTATGCTCTTTGGCTACAAAGAACACTTTGATAATCTTGTCGACAGGAATCGTATCCAAATCCTGCAGGGTGTAACTGAAACCTGTGTCCTTGTGAAACTTCAACAGGTTTTCATGGTGCTGCTCGACATACCATTTATCTTCACTGTACACACTTTGAAACACGGTTTCGCTGTATCGGCGGCCAATCGCAATTAAAGGCTGGATAAACGCAGGATTGAGATCATGGCTGACGATCATCTCCCCCTGAGGATTGTGTGCACGTGCACCATTAGAAGTAATAGTGAACATGTCGATGTCCAGCTGTGCCCTCATCTCTTCAACATCCAGGTGATGCCTGCCAGTAGCAAAGACAAAACGGATACCCTGACTACTTAAACGACGAATAACTTCTTTTGTGCGGGGCGCTAGCTCATGCTGGTCATTGAGAAGAGTACCATCAAGATCAGAGACAACAACGGGATACATGCATACCTCATCGGAGAGTGCGTTTTATCTGTATCCTGACACTAGCAGCCATGATAACACTGCTTTCTTGGCCTGCTGAATGACACAGTGATAACCAGATAAAACAGGTGTATTGGTCTCTAAATTATGCACATTGGTCTCACTTTCTGACAATAGCCGAATATACCAAAGATCATGAGTTAAGTATTCTCAGACTGCTATAACCAGCAGGGTTAGCCCTTAAGGAACATCAAAAGAAAGAAGCCGCTGGATAGCGGCTCCGGTAAGAGAGGATTATTCGAATGTTATCTCACCATCTGTGAGTGTTGCCATGATGACATCACCGGGAGAGTATTGACCGGACAGTATGGATTCTGCCAACGGATTCTCAATACTGCGCTGTATGGCCCGCTTCAATGGCCGGGCACCGTAGACAGGATCGAAACCCACTTCAGCCAGTTTCTTCATTACTTGATCAGAGACTTCCAGAGACAGACTGTTTTCAGCAAGACGTTTGTTCAGTCGGCTCAACTGAATAGCCGCAATACCTTCTATCTGCTTTTCAGTTAACGGATGGAAGACCACCAGCTCATCAACACGGTTGATAAATTCAGGTCTGAAGTGAGCTCCCACTACATCCATAAGCGTTGATTTTAGTGCTTCAAAATCTTCACCCTGCATGGTCTGAATGACATCAGAGCCGAGGTTGGAAGTCATAACAATAACAGTATTTTTAAAGTCTACCGTTCTTCCCTGACCGTCGGTTAAACGACCATCTTCCAATACTTGCAAGAGAATATTGAAAACATCAGGGTGAGCCTTTTCTACTTCATCCATCAACACCAACGAATAGGGTTTACGACGCACAGCCTCTGTCAGATACCCTCCCTCTTCATAACCCACATAGCCAGGAGGTGCTCCCAGCAGACGGGCAACAGAGTGTTTTTCCATAAATTCGGACATGTCGATGCGAACAATAGCGTCTTCTGTATCAAACAGAAATTCCGCCAACGCCTTGCACAACTCTGTCTTACCGACACCGGTTGGCCCAAGAAACATGAAGGAGCCATTAGGTCTATTGGGATCGGCCAGACCCGCTCTGGAACGGCGAACAGCGTTAGAAACAGCGACTACTGCTTCGTCTTGACCAATGACACGACCATGAAGTGCGTCTTCCATCTTCAAGAGTTTTTCACGCTCACCTTCGAGCATTTTGGCAACAGGAATCCCGGTCCAGCGGGATACGACTTCAGCAATCTCTTCATCCGTGACCCGATTGCGGAGCAGCTTGGTTTCTCCACCTGACTCAGCAGCGTCTGCTTCTGCCAGCTTCTTTTCCAGCTCAGGCAGCTGGCCATACTGAATTTCTGACATTTTGGCGAGGTCACCGGAACGCTGCGCCACCTCCAGAGCGATCAGCAGTTGCTCACGCTCTTCCCGTAACTTCTGAGATCCCTGCAGAACGACTTTTTCGGCCTTCCAGATGTCTTCAAGGTCTGAGTAATCTCTTTCAAGACGGCTCACTTCTTTGTCGAGCAGAGCAAGCCTCTCTCTGGATGCCTTATCGTCTTCTTTTTTGAGCGCTTCCTGTTCGATTTTCAACTGAATCAAGCGACGTTCCAAACGATCCATTTCTTCTGGCTTGGAATCCATCTCCATGCGGATACGACTGGCTGACTCATCAATCAGATCAATGGCCTTATCAGGCAGTTGTCTGTCAGTAATATAGCGCTGGGACAGTTTTACCGCAGCGACAATGGCCGGGTCGGTAATGTCAACACCATGATGAGCTTCATAACGCTCTTTCAGACCACGTAGAATAGCAATAGTGTCTTCTTCTGTAGGCTCATCCACCAGTACTTTCTGGAAACGACGCTCCAGCGCTGCATCTTTTTCAATATATTGCCGGTATTCATCCAGTGTCGTCGCACCAACACAATGTAGCTCTCCCCGGGCCAGAGCAGGCTTGAGCATATTACCAGCGTCCATAGCACCTTCTGCTTTACCGGCTCCTACCATGGTATGGAGTTCATCAATGAACAGGATGATCTGTCCCTCCTGTTTGGACAGCTCATTAAGTACCGACTTTAAACGCTCCTCAAATTCGCCCCTGAATTTGGCCCCGGCAATCAACGAGCCCATATCAAGCGACAAAAGCCTTTTACCCTTGATACCGTCAGGCACTTCGCCATTAATAATTCTTTGAGCCAGTCCTTCAACAATGGCGGTTTTGCCGATACCGGGCTCACCAATAATCACCGGATTATTTTTGGTACGCCGTTGCAACACCTGAACAATGCGTCTTATTTCGTCGTCCCGTCCAATGACAGGGTCCAGTTTGCCTGCTTCAGCCCGCTCAGTAAGATCAATGGTGTAAGTCGCCAGAGCATTGCGATTATCTTCCGCATTGGGATCATTGACCGCTTCGCCTCCCCTGAGATTGTTGATGGCATTTTCCAGAGCCTGCTGGCTTACCCCTTGCCCTTTCAGCACACTGGAAACGGACGAGTGCCCCTCCATCATCACCAGAAGAACGGTTTCACTGGAAATAAACTGATCCCCGCTTTTCTGGGCCTGCTTATCGGCCAGGTTAAGCAAACGGATGGTTTCCTGGGACGGTTGAATATCGCCGGTTGGATTATTGATGACTGGTACCTGATCCATTAGCTTCTCGAGCTCATCAACCAGCTGCTGCAAATTAAAACCCACCTGACTCAAAAGAGGCTTGATGGAACCACCCGGCTGATTCAGCAGCGCCAATAACAGGTGGACAGGTTCTATCTGATTGTGATCTTTACCCAGAGCCAGTGACTGAGCATCTGACAATGCGGATTGCAGCTTACTGGTGAGTCTGTCTGCTCGCATAGCTAGTTCTCCCGCGCTTTATTAATTGCCGACAGGGCGGCTTCTGTCATGTATATTGCGGCAGAATCGATCTTTTCAAGACTTGGCTTTCCCAGCCCTCCCGAAGTGGCTAATATCTTGGTGCCTGCTAGATTGAAGGGTTTTGATTTGATCCGAGATAACCTTCAATACTATGAAAAAATTATGGAACCCGCCCGCTCAACAGCATCGACCAACCCCATCTGATCCGTTATCTGCAACACTTTTTTTGATATTTGCCTTTATCATCACCCTTTCTCTTGAGGCAATGGCAGCGTCTGCCAACCCGGAAGACAGTCTCGTTGTCATTTTCAACGATCTGTCTTCGACAGGCTTTTGTCTTGGCGTTGTGACAGGAGAGAAAGAAATCACGACTACAGCCCTCTGCGCAAAAAACGGTGGGTTTGGCAACTACTCTATCTTCATCAGCCCGGAAGACCTCAGTTACTGGGAATATTTCACTCAACCTTACTGGCAATCAGAAAGAAACAAACAGGAACCCATTAGAGAGAACCAGATAGTAACCATCACTTTGGAACAGCGCCCGGAAAATACAAACATTGCCAAAGTTTCCAGGCGAGCAACCCCAATCAAGGCAACGCCTCTCTGGAAGTGTCTTGCTATGAACGGAGATTGGAACGATGCTCAGTGGAAATGGCAAATGTACCGGGTAAGACCTCTGAATCTTAGCACAGCAGCCTATACAGCCCCTCCCAAACAACTGCCCGAAAGTCTGAAGGTCTGGTACTTCGATAACACTGTTGCAATATTTGACCGGGATGGTGCCCTGATAGGCTTCTCCTATTGTCCGGAAGCTGCCTTCACCGCCCCTTCAGATGAATTCAGGATATACTCCGTTGACTATCAATCGGGAGAATATATAAACCATCAAGAATTCTAAAGCTGAATACAAACCACCAAAATGTCCCGACCGGATACCATCAGCCTTTACCTGGTTCAACACTTTTGCTTGTGTCACCTGCCAGGATAATTGTGACTTTCTCAGTCTTGGGTCGTGCACAGCAAAGCAGGAACTCACCTTCAGGGGGTGCAATGGAGATCTCACGATCGTAGAAAGTATCCCCTGCTACCAGCCGGGAGGCGCATGAATGACATACACCCATACGGCAAGCGTTAGGGGGTGTCAGGCCGTATTCTTCAGCCAGTTCCAGCAGTGAAAGATTGGGACCTGCATCCCATTTCGCAACAACCCCATCGGGTAAGAAAGTGACCTCAGCGGTTTCCACTACGGGCGGAGGCGGTGCTCCCGGTTCCGTTCCAAAGCTTTCGGTGTAGATCTGATGGGCGTTGGCTTTAAGTGCCAGCAGCGCTTCACGAACATGAGTTTGAAAAGTCTGTGGTCCACAGAGAAAGAACAGCAACTCATAGGGTGGCATATCTATCCGTTTATCACCGTCCATAATGTAAAGCCCGTCCAGCTTCTCAGCAATTATATCCTTCGTAAGATGGCCCTGATAATCGAAACGACCGGACGAAATGTCATTTTTGGTCGGTCGGGAAAAAATATGAATAACTTCGACATTGGGGAGTGCTCCTAGCTGATCCAATTCATCCCGGTGCGCCTGATGAATGCCATCCTGAACCGCGTGAAAGAAATATACAGGTGGGTAGTTTTTTACCGACGTGTGTGCTTTTAGCATGGCTAAAAGAGGGGTCAACCCAATCCCGCCAGCAAACAAAACCACGGGTTTTGGATTGCCGCGTGCAAGGGTAAACTGACCCATGGGGGAAGATACGCGAAGGTTGTCTCCCACCGCCAGTGTCCCATGCATATATGCACTACCGGGCCCGCCGGGAGAGCGCTTAATGGTCATACGGTAGTGGTCAGGGTCATCCTGAAAGTCGCTAAGACTCCAGACTCGGGTGATTTCTTCTTCAGCCAGCGGTACTTTCACCGTCAGGAACTGGCCAGCCAGTGCTCCTGCCAAGGGTGCCTCTCCATCTGGTGCTTCAAGCCAGACTGATTTTGTGTCTGGCGTCTCCTGACGGATGTCTTTAACCCTCAGTGCGCGAGAGCCTGACCAGCGACCTTTTGATAACTGCGCCCGATCTCGCTCCGCTGCGATTTTTGATGTTAAGAAGAAAGAAGACATCGGACTCAGGCCTTCAAGCTCTGACATCGCCTGCATCTGATCCAAGCTGGCTGTGCCCGCAAAAAGTGCTTTAGAGATGTTCAGCGCCAGAGTACGTGGCTCTGATTTGGCTTCGACCTGTACTTGATCCCCGGCGACGATGGTACCTGTTTTAACTACATTCAGGTAAATGCCACTATGACCTGAGATTGCAAACTCCGGAATAAAGCTATCCGGCTGCCCCAACCGCCAGCACACTTTGAAGCATGGAATACGAGGCCCGGAAACGGATAGCACTACTTCATCGCCTATGCGCAAAACATCTCCCACTGCCAGAGCGACCTCATCCAGCCCGTCTATAACGAGATTTTCTGCAAACCGACCCATTGGCCAATCTTCATCGTTGCCGCCAAGACGTTCTTTCCAGTACGCATAAGTAGTCGTTGAAACAGCATAGATATGGTCGTTATGGACAGCTACCTCATTACCCTCAATACCACTTGCATGAACCCTTACCGGGCCATGCACCTCAAATTTCAGGTAAGCCGTTGTAACACCGTGACCGCGTATGTTATGGCGCTTTGTTTTTCCAATGCAGATCGCTGTGAGTTTCATTTTTTTATACCAGTCCTGCTTAGTCATCCCTTTAAGCCGAAGCCTGAACAGTTAACATGAATCATTCACAACTGAAGTTCGACAAAAGATCAATCGCTTTGATTTACAACCCATTTATTTTCCTGAAACTTTGATTTTTGCTCTTTCTTAAGTTTTGTCAACAAACCTTCTTCATACTGACACATTGCTTCTCTATTCTGCCCTGACAATTTTAAAAAACACCTGTCATGGATTGAATATGGCTATAACAAGAAGACGTTTCTTTCAGGGAGCTGCCCTGGGGATTGCTACACTGCCGCTGCTCAAAACCTTTGCGAGCAGCCACCAACCCTTTCAGCACGGTGTAGCCAGTGGCGACCCCCTGACCGATCGGGTAATCCTCTGGACCCGGATCACTCCCGATGCCGACCCTGGTTTTCAACAGGCCATTATTCCCTATTCCTGGGAAATGGCCCTTGACCCGCAGATGAACCAGATAGTCCGGTCCGGCGAGGGCGTTACCGGCCCTCATGTTGACTACACCGTTAAAGTTGATGCCGAGAGCCTGGTATCAGGCACTGTCTATTACTACCGATTCTTTTCTAATGGAAAACCTTCACCGGTGGCCAGAACAAGGACTTTACCGGAAGGACACCTGAACAGATTGAGACTGGCGTTCTGCTCCTGCTCTAATTATCCGGCGGGCTACTTTAACGTCTACCGGGAGATTGCCCGAAGATCCGAGTTGGATGCCGTACTCCATCTTGGAGACTACATCTATGAATACGGTCCCGGTGGCTTTGGAACAAACAATAACCTTGGTCGTAGCCCGCTGCCTGCAAAAGAAATAACAGTACTTCAGGACTACCGACAGCGTTACGCCCAATACCGAACCGATCCGGATTTGCAAGAAGTTCACCGTCAGCACCCTTTCATCTGCGTCTGGGACGACCATGAATCGGCTAATGATTCATGGAAAGGCGGAGCCCAAAACCATAACTTTGGTGAGGGCATCTGGGAATCACGCCGCAACGATGCCATTCAGGCTTATTTTGAATGGATGCCCATCAGGGAGAGTGGCATTGTTGACCAGTTTGGACAAAAAACCATTTATCGGAGATTCCGATTTGGTGACCTGATTGATCTCTTTATGCTGGACACCCGACTGACGGGGAGAGACCGGCAGGCTCTGCCATTGTCTGCCAAAGCCGCTAAAGATCCGTCAAGAAGCCTGTTGGGTACGGATCAGGAGCAATGGCTGCATAATGGCTTAAGCCAATCCATGAACGAAGGGATTCGCTGGCGGGCACTTGGACAGCAGGTCTTGATGTCACAACTCACCATCAATTCGAATCTTCCTATCCTCATGGATCAATGGGATGGTTATCAGGCATCCCGACAGCGACTGTTTGATCACATTCAAAATCAGGGTATCAATAATTTGATGGTTCTGACCGGCGACACTCACAGCTCATGGGCTTTTGATCTGGCGCCTGAACCGCGCTTTCCTCACTACGGACGGATTTCAGGTTTTGGCGCACTGGGTGGAGAGTTTGGGACCCCCGCAGTCACATCCGGGTTTTCTGAAAAGACAGGTCTTGCCAAAGTGGCCTCACTGGCCCTGGACGGTGCTCTGCCGAACTTGAAGTGGACAAACCAGAGTGAAAAAGGCTATGTGTTGCTGGATATCAGTCACAGTCGGACGAAAGCTCACTGGTACCACGTAGACACGGTAGCCAGCAGAAACTACAACCACTATCTGAAGAGAGTGTATAAACAGAATGATGGTGCCAATCACATTCACAGAGCCTGGTCGGAAAGTAGCCCGGGCGAGTCACCCGCTCCAGCGCCTGATCTTGCCAATTTATTTGAAGGACTGAGGCAGCGCTATTATAGCTAGTAGTGAGCCACAGGAAGTGCCCTCATTGAGAGCACTTCCGATCTATTCAATCCAGACCAATGTGGCTAAACGTCCGGACTGGACGCCATCCCTCCGGTAAGAGAACCAGCGGTCATCCTCCTTGTAGGTACAGAAATTGCCGCCACTGATTTGTGTCACGCCCAGCTTATCCAACCGAAACCTTGCCAGTTGATAGAGATCGCCATACCAACGGTCACCTTGGCCTGGAATAAAAGCCGTCTCCATTTGCAGATCAGAATTCAGAAAAGCGTCACGAACTTCAGGCCCCACTTCAAAATGAGACTGGCTGATGGCTGGACCCAACCAGACCATTAACTGGTCGGGTTCATCGCCCATAGCTTCAGCCGTGGCTTCCAGGACGCCTGCCTGAAGCCCTTTCCAACCGGCATGAGAAACAGCAACATGGGTGCCGGATCTATTGCAAAAAATAACCGGGAGACAATCCGCCGTTAAGACAGCACAGGGTAACCCCTGCTTATCTGTCCAAACCGCATCACCTTCTCTCTCAATGTTATCCGGCCTGGCCATGACCACTTTAGTACCGTGAACCTGTTTAAGCCACTGAGGCCTATACCGCCATTGACGGTTCTCACCCAGCAACGCCCTGTTTTTTTCTACCACATCAGGATCATCACCGGATCGCAGCCCCAGATTGAAACTACTGAAAGCGCCCCGACTGTAACCCCCGGTTCTCAGTGTTACAGCAGCCCTCACACTTTCGGGCGCAGGCCAGTCCGGAAGCAGGTAACGATCTTCAGACATATTCGGTTCTCTCTATTACGATGCCTTGGGAACCTGAGTTCCCCGAAAAAAAACAGGGTATCCTGCTCAGGACTCTTTAGCGTCTTCTTTTAGTACATCCAGTAGCGCAGAAAAGTCATCCGGCAAAGGTGCCTCCCACTCCATATAATCATCTGTCACCGGATGCATAAGGCCCAGTCTCCCGGCATGAAGAGCCTGATGCCTGAAGCCTCTGAGAATCTCTTCCAGAACGGGAGAGCATCCCTTTGGAATTCTCAGGCGGCCAGCATACAAATCATCCCCCACCAACGGGAAACGAATATGGCTCATATGTACTCTGATCTGGTGAGTTCTCCCCGTTTCCAGTTTACAGCGGACATGGGTATAAGCATTAAATTTCTCCAGAACCCGGTAATGAGTCACAGAGGGTTTGCCGCTGGGTACCACCGCCATCCGGAGACGATGCGTCGGGTGACGGGCAATCGGTTCATTAACCGTTCCGCCAGCCGTCATGACGCCCTGAACCACCGCCTCGTATTCACGACTGACACTTCGGTCCTGAAGCTGAGCCACCAGATCGGTGTGAGCTGCCAGGTTTTTGGCCACCACCATCAGCCCCGAGGTATCCTTATCCAGTCGGTGCACGATGCCCGCCCTGGGCACCGAGGCCATCTCGGGGTAATGATATAACAGGCCATTCAACAAAGTACCTGAGTAATTCCCTGCCGCCGGATGAACCACCGTTCCCACCGGTTTATTGATGACCAGAATGGCATCGTCTTCATAAATAATATTCAGTGGGATGTTTTCAGGTTCCCAGCGTTCTTCATTATCGACTTCAACACTGAGTGTTAGCTGCTCGCCACCGATCAGCTTGTCTTTAGGCTTTTTCTTCTGGCCATCCACCCGCAAATCACCGTTTTTGATCCACTCCTGAAGACGTGCTCTGGAAAAGTCCGGAAAGCAGCTGACCGCAATCTGGTCCAGTCTTTTGCTTCCCAGTTCATCAGGCACAACGACCTGCTGATTGATCTGCTCACTCATCAAATACTTCTCAGGTTAGAGGGGCCTGGGCGAGCGCTATTCCCGGTCAGACCCCTGTGTCAATCAACAAAAAAATCTCAGCCACCGAAGGACAAATGCTGCAATAAAACAGGTCAATAAAAATGTTCAGCCTCCTGAAAGCAGTAGATTGATATTAATAGACCCGGTTTCTTTTCGTTTTACGGCGGACTGTGTTTAAATTGGTTGGATAAAGGCGGGAAGTTTATCACATCACTGGGTCTGGCTGGACTATGCTCAAAACTTTATCATCAACCTGCTTCCCTGCTGTTAAGTTCGTGGGGAGCACCAGCTCTCCTCACAATCATGCCGGAGTAAGGAAACTGTAAACACCATGACAATACTCAAAACCACATACTCGCGCCTGACAGGTCTGTTGCTTGCTGCGGTGGTTCTGGCAGGATGCTCCTCAACCCCTGAGAAAAAAACGATCCCGGAATCCCTGACTGAGGCCGAGCTCTACCAGACGGCCAACCAGTCGCTGAATAACCAGAGTTATACGAAGGCTATAGACTATCTGCGTGCACTGGAGTCACGCTATCCCTTCGGTTCTTTTGCGGAGCAGGCTCAGCTGGATTTGGTCTATGCCTATTTCATGAATGTAGAGCCTGAAGCCGCCAGAGCTGCAGCGGACCGTTTTCTTCGCCTGCACCCACAGCACCCCAATGCAGACTATGCCTATTACATCAAAGGCCTGGCCTCTAATACGGCTGCTATGGGCCTCATCGAACGTTACCTGCCACTGGACAACACAAAGCGCGACCCTGGTCAGGCTCGTCAATCCTTCAACGAGTTTCGTGAATTACTGACACGCTATCCGGACAGCAAATACGCACCGGATGCCCGTCAGCGGATGGTAGCCCTGAGAAATCGTCTGGCTGATTATGAAATTCATGCAGCCAATTACTACATGAAACGTAAAGCCTACGTAGCGGCAGTGAATCGTGGCAAGTACGTTGTTGAAAATATGCAGAGAACCCCGGCAGTAGAGCCTGCACTGGGTATCATAGTGGAAGGTTATCAACGACTGGGGCTGACAGAGCCTGCGAATGAAGCCCTTGATGTTTTGAAACTGAACTTCCCGAATTCGAAACTGCTCAATGACCAGGGGGAATTCATCGGCTATCAGTCCTTCGGTGATGTCGACCCCTCACTGCTCTATACCGTGTCATTCGGCCTGCTGGGTGATTCAGGTGTTGAGAAGCAGAAAACGCAGACTCCTGTCGCTCCCAAGCCTCCCGAAGACGAACAGTAATATCCCGGCTTCCAGCTGGAAGCCGCACGACCTTGCGGTTTACTAATTCAATGCCAACGACTGTGAAATGCCCAAAATGCGGCAAAGAAGTGGAATGGAAGAAAGAAAACACGTTTCGACCCTTCTGCTCCCGACGATGCAAGTTGATTGATCTGGGAGCCTGGGCAAATGAAGAGCGCTCGATTCCCGGAGACCCTGCTTTTGATGATCTGTTGTCCGGCGAGATCGATGACCATCTAAAGCACTGAGAAACCTTTGCCTACACCCAGCTCCTCGGGCCAGGAGCCCTGATTCAAGAGGGCTTTTGCCTGAGAGCGCTTAAACTCCAGAACTTCATACATGGCCTCACGAAGCTCTGGTTGATGCATATGCTCAGCCAGCTCGCTCAAATGCTGATCTGACAGCTCGGCAATTCTCTGCAATGCTGACTCTATCGATCTTTTGACCTGATCATCTGGCATCTGCTCAACCATAGTCAACAGAGTATTCTTTCCTCGATACTGAACTCTGTGCAATCTTGATGGCTGCAAAAGCTTCTGGGTAAATTCATCCATAGTGCAGTTCTTCGGGAGGGAAAATTGATTATAAAAAGACATACCAAAATCAATGCTGACTAACTTGCCAGTGATGAGCTCATCCCCCTTTTCAACGTTCATCAGCTCATCACCTTCGGCGTGCTTGAATAAGTAATTATCAAGTTTCAGATAATCCTGATCGCCCAGAAGAAAACGCCTCATGACAAGATTGGTGAC
This sequence comes from Endozoicomonas sp. SESOKO2, assembly GCF_024606245.1. NCBI lineage: Bacteria > Pseudomonadati > Pseudomonadota > Gammaproteobacteria > Oceanospirillales > Endozoicomonadaceae > Endozoicomonas > Endozoicomonas sp. SESOKO2. The sequence continues at coordinate 3,232 of NZ_JAHHPQ010000207.1, read as the reverse complement.
CGGATTATGGTCATCAGCAAACTGGCAAATGGAAGGGAATAATGTTTGATGAAAGTAAGTATCGCCAGGATAGAAACCTTTAAGGTCTTTGGATGCCACACAATGATCCTGACGCTTTTCATCCAGACTGTAGCGATGCATGTATTCCTGCCCATAATGCATAACTTTCTTGTAGGCCTCGGCAGCAAGGCACTCTCTTTGAGCCAGCACTTTTCGATTATCGTAGAAACGAGCTTTGTAGGGTTTTCCGGTGATCAGGTAGATTACTTTTTGCAACAGCCGTTTGAATTTTTCAGTACCCGATTCATACCCAAGTGTTTTGATATGCCAGAGTCCTTGATTTTTCTTAGTTTTCGGAGAATCTGATTCCTTATCTATTCCCCTTGCTTCGGTTTTGACACGCATTAACCGGTGATCAACAACCCCCCGGCGAATTGGCCCGGGAAACTCTTCCCAATACTCGCTGAAGGGTCTGTCATTAATAGATGGAAGAATATTTCGACCAACCTGCCCAGTCTCTTTGTAATAGGCAACCTCTCGATCCTGAATAGGGCGCTGACCCTGTGCTGAAGATTCTTGATGCAGCCCTTCAGTGCCAGATGGATCTTCCCGTGAACCTATCGTTCTTCCCAGCGTGTCCTGGCCAGAAGGTGACGGGGATTGGTAGGTTGAATCAGCGGGTAGCCCTGATGTTGATCTGTTGCCACCGGGCCCGATACTAGGATGAGACATTTGCTTCCCTGCAAAAAGTTATTCATTTTAATTAAGACTAGTATAGGGTCTCAATGAATTTGGGACCAGAAAGCACCAATAGCCGCGATTCCCTGAACACCCCGGTCTATTAACTTCTCTTGATCAGCAAGCTCCATTCCTCCCAACCAGAAAACGGGTAGTGGACAGCGATCAGTCAGCTCATCAGCTTTCTTCTCACCTAATGTCTCACAGCCTGGATGCGTGTTTGTGAGCCTGACCGGAGAGAGTGTTACAAAATCGACACCCAATGATGCGGCCCGGTCAATTTGCTCCTGATTATGACAGGAAGCTGCCAGCCACTGACCAGATCGGCAGCGATTACGCCAATCAACACCCTCTTGCAGCAGCTGTTTCGAGGTAAGATGAATACCATCACACCAGGCATTGGCCAGTAGCTCAGCCCCGCCTTTAAGCAGTAGCTTGGCTCCGGTTTGCCGACAGAGATGATGCAGCTCTCTGGCTAAATGCTGATAGGTTGCTTTATCCAGCCACGGAGCCCGAAACTGGATCAGCTCCATTCCCTGCTCAATCTGATAACTCACTTTTTCCAGAAGTTCAGCAGCCGCATCAAAGTTTCCGGTGATCATATAACGGTTCGGTAATAGCGCCGCAGTGACAATAGAATCATTAGCCGGGGGAAAGTCCAGCCCGGGTAACTCTTTCAGATCAACCCAACGAATCTCCTGCCCCTCATTGCCGCAAGGCAGCCCTTTGATATCATCCGCCCACCAGGTATCGAGATAGACGGACTTGTCCGGATAATCATGCCGAATCGAAATCAATTTCTGGAACACAGCTGCTTCGATATCCAGTTCTTCCTTAAGCTCACGATTCAAGGCAGCCGTAACGAACTCTCCCTCTTCCACCTTGCCACCCGGAAACTCCCAGTAGCCCCCCATGTGTTTATCATTTGGTCGCCGCGCTACGAGAACTCTTCCATCTTCCCCGCGGATAACAGCCACCGCAACATGCACCAGCTTCCTGGCATTCGTCTGATTTTCTGAAGACATAACCTATTACCTTGTCATTAAACAACTGGTTAGGTACTTAGGTTCGATATTCAGCATTGATTCGAACATACTCATGGGAAAGGTCCGTCGTCCAGAGCGTTTCTGTGATATTACCGGCTCCCAGCTGAACACGGATCAGAATCTCTTCCTGATTCATTACACGCTCACCTTCAGCTTCGGTATAGGATCGGGCAGCACCCCCACCTTCCACAATGCAAACGTCGTTTAGCCAGATTGAAACTTTATCAATCTTCAGTTCATTGATTTCAGCTCTTCCCACAGCAGCAAGAATTCTGCCCCAATTCGGGTCACAGGCAAATAAAGCAGTCTTAACCAAAGGAGAGTGCGCAATGCTGTAAGCGACCTCAAGAGCATCAGCGACACTGCTCGCCTGTTCAACCTGAATGGTTAGAAACTTGGTAGCACCTTCACCATCTCTGACAATAGCCTGTGCCAGAGTAATAGCCACCTCTTCAACCGCCTGCCTCAGAGCCTGATATAAATGTCCTTGAGGCTGCGTTAACGACTCATTGCCGGCCTTGCCCGTGGCTACCAACATGCAACAATCATTGGTGGAAGTATCACCGTCTACCGATATTCTATTGAACGACAGATTTACAGCATCAGACAGGAGCTTTTGCAAAACAGTCTGTTCTACAGAGACATCTGTGGCCATAAAAGCCAGCATGGTAGCCATATTCGGCTTGATCATACCCGACCCTTTACTGATTCCCGTTACCGTGTACATTTTGCCATCGACTTCAAACTGCTGACTGGCACCTTTAGGGCGAGTATCAGTCGTCAGGATGCCTTCTCCTGCCGACTGCCAGCCATTTTCACTCAAATCCGTGAAAGCAGCGGGCAGGCCAGAAACAATTTTGTCAACGGGCAGAAGCTCGCCAATCACACCGGTTGAAAAAGGCAACACCTGATTTTCTTGCACTCTGGCGTGTTCAGCCAATACACGACAGACCTCAAAGGCATCCGTCATTCCCTGCTCACCGGTACCCGCATTGGCATTACCGGTATTAATAACAAAATATTCAGGCGAACAATGAATGCGACGTTTGGCCAGTTGGACTGGTGCAGCACAAAAACGGTTCAGTGTGAAAACACCGGCAACAGAAGCACCCTTATCCCAGTTCATAATCACAAGATCCTTACGATCCTGCTTCTTGATACCCGCCTCTGCCGTTCCAAGACGAAAGCCTTTCACTGGATGCATTTTCGGCCAGCTTCCTGATCCTACTGCCATGGTTTGTCCATCTCCTCTTTTTCATTCCAATTCAATGCATCCGTTATTTCTGCAAGCCGACACCGTCTGCCAGACTGAACAACCTCGATAACGAATTCAAAGAATCAGGCCAGAGAGCACATACTCAAATGGCCCGATGCGAAGTACAGTTATAGCTAACTCTTGATTAAATCCGCAACGAGCGCAACACTCGCTGTTATGGATAAGGTTCAAG
>NZ_JAHHPQ010000206.1:0-19386 GCF_024606245.1 Endozoicomonas sp. SESOKO2 | reverse complement strand
GATTGTATTAGATAGTTTTAGATTATAATAGATTATTGCGAACTGTTTTTAACCCCTGCTTAGAAAAGTTTATTATCATCAGCTTGATACTCTGAAAGCCTCGTCATAAGTGGCTTTCTGAAAGGCGAAGGGTCCTTGCGAACCGCTAGCTAATGTGGGTATTCAGCAGCACAGAATAATGCCAGCACCAGGGTGAAATTCGGGCTTGGCACTGGTTGACGGAAAAAATCCGAGATCAGTATCTTTGCGCGTTTAGGAGTCAATTATCAACTGCACTCAGATTTTTTATGTCAACTCTGATTCAGTTGCACGATTAACAATGTATTTATATTTTGCGTGCTACTTTGATGGCTGCATGGAAATTGAGAATAACGAAAGAGCTGCAGGGCAATAAGTGCTGTCTACAGGAAGTTGGTAGGTTAAGAGGAGTCGGCAGGAGTCAATCGGAGTCGAGGACAACCATCAGCTATAACTTGGGTGGTACTTTGCCGTAACAATCTTAACCATCCTGTGGATGCACAATAGATCCTGGCTTTCGTCTATCCTGAAGAATCTCATCAGTTAGCTTTAACGCTTAGATTCCTGACGATAGGGTAATACATCATGAAAAAATACTGGTACAGCCTAGTGGCTATTCCACAGCTGGTTTTTGCAATTGGCTTTGAGTTCCCTCCTTATCCTAAGTACGACGCAATGCCCCAACCGCATGTGTTCGGACGTGCAATTACTTCGTGTGCCATTCCTGCAGGAACCTATAGGCTTGATGCTCAATATATGGCCAAATTATATAACATCAGTATCAACAAATTGATGCTGAAATTGCATGTCAATCCTGGTGGACTTATGGTCCTGACCCTGCAACTCAAACCTGACGGCAGAGAAGAGTACTATTTGGTTAATCCCTATGGCAACTCAGAGGATTTAGCCAACCTATGCAATGGCTACCATTTCAGCTTTTGGTTTCAGAACATCAATCTACACGGGAAGAGGTTAAGCGGAGAGATCAACGGTGAATTCATAGCAGCGGATCACAAGAATTATCTGAAAGTGCGCGGTATTGTGGAGAGGTATGACCCTTCATGGCAATCCAGGGTGACTATAAAGCTTTCCAATCACCGAATGTCGCTTGCATACCCTTACGTTGAATAAGCATGGCGCTATTGATGGCTATCAATAACGATGGTGGCAAACTCTCTGGAAGCCAAGGTCTCAGTGACGACAAGTTTGCTTGGCTGAGCGGTCATTTGCTATTGCAGCCCTGCGTACAAGGTGGATTTCCGGGTGTGCCAATGCACTGTTTTCTCCACTTCGATTTTTAAAAAGTACGTTATTTTTGTTTTCCGTTTAGAGGTTTTTGATCGGTTTGTATTGGATAAATTGGCAGACGAAAGGTACTGTTTTAGAGCAATCTATGACTTAGCGTATGTGATTCAAAAATCTAAAGGAAAAGCAATGCCAAGAAGAATGACTCAGACCAAAGCCAGCACGCATCAGGCATTAAAAAATACGTCCTATGAAAGTATCGTTGTCAGTTGGTTGATGCAGGATGGTTGGCAGGTTTTTCTGCCTATTCTGGATCATGGACACCAAACGGACATATTAATTTCTGATGGGCCCAGCTATTACAGAATACAGGTCAAAACCGTCGAAGCCTCCAGTGACGACCACATTGTACATAATCAGTGGTCAGAAAGTAATGTCGATGTAGTCGTGTACTTTGCTCGAAATTCAAATTGGGGTTTCATTGCCCCTGCATTCACTGAAAAGAGGCGATCACTGAGTCACCCGGAACATCGGAAATTTATGCACGACAGAAAGAGCTTTCTGCGTGAGTTTCATCAATTTTAAGAGCGTTAGTCATTGCACTCTGGTCGGTATGGCGAGGTATTTGATGTTTTTTGCTTTTTGCCAATATCCGTTGTTTATGAACAATGGAAAAAAGAGTTGCGAAGCATATATTTTCATCGGGTCAATCACTAAGGAACTTGCTGATAAGGCCAGCCCACCTGATCTGATGGAAAAGGTACAAAGGCTGGCTGCACTCCCATAGAAGTGCAGCTCAGAAAGTATGAATTAGCTGTTGTTCATATACTGACTCGGGTCAATGTAGATACCCAACGAGCGTTTGTCGATACGCTTCTCATTGCTCTGTTCTTTATAGCGGAAAACGACCGTATCACCCACAGCAACCTCCAGAATCTTGTCGGCGGAGAGATATTTATATTCGTCATCAGATATGGTCAGTGTATGGATATAATAATCTGGCATACCCAGCCAGTCACTGTGCGGGCCTTCGGTGCTGATGTTCTCAAGAACACCGCGACCTTCCAGTTTTGGCTTGCGCTTTTGGAAGCTTCTTTGCATGGCAGTATTTGGATTACCGAGGAGTCAAAAAGAGTTTTTCAAATGGTGAGTGCCTTAACTCATGTCGCTAACTATAGGAAGACCGTGATCTCATGTCCATAGCAATAGAATGAAAATGTCGCATTTTCCGTGAAATTCATTCGTTTATGACCCGACTGGAATACTTGCCATGAAGGGACGCAAGACATGGGTGAGTCTATGGTTTTTTGCATATTATACGTTTGCGCCGCTGACGCCACTGATGAACGACATTCCAGCGCCAATAGAGCCTGATCAGCAGGTAGCCAAGAAAACCAAGAATAACACCGGTAATTAATGAGCCAAGATAGAGGGGTTTCCAGATTTTGGCCAGCCCGACACCCACGCCATGTAAAGAGAGTTCGAAGGACGTTTCACTGATGGGAACATCCAGGATGTGGCATCCCACCTTATAAGTGAAATAAAAGATGGCTGGCATGGTGACCGGGTTGGTGATCCAGACCAGGGCTACCGAAAGGGGCAGGTTGCAGCGGAATATGACGGCCATGGCAGCAGCCACAACCATCTGGAAGGGCATGGGTATAAAAGCACAGAACACGCCCACGAAAAAAGCACTGGCTGCTGAACGTCGATTCAGGTGCCAGAGGTTGGCATCGTGAATAGCGCTGCCCAGAAATCGCAGATGGCGGTTGCCCTTGATGGTTCCCGGATCCGGCAGATAGCGTTGTATCAGTTTCCTCGCCATGTCCCTTAAATATACTCTTTCTTTGATCTGAGACTGATTTCCAGTCTGCAGTGTGGACAAATCGTTCCAAAAGCAGTGAATCGAATGCAAAGACTCACTCCCTGAGGCTCGGTTGTCCCCGGTTGTTTTGATCAGGCAGTTTTGTGAGCATTAATCACTCACCCTCTCATTGCCTTGCAGAACCGTTTGACGTTATGCCATCTAACAGTGATACCCCCCAGCATAATCCAATCTTGATGACTATGCTGAGAGCCTGATACGTGCGCCAAACTCATATTGGGTCTGACCTGTGCGCTCTCTGTAAAAAAACTCGACATTATGCACTGATTAAATGAAACACACTATCCGTCTTCCCACAGCTTACTGTAGCTATTTATCGGGAATAGTGCTGACGGTTCTTTTTCCGGCAATACCAGGCGATATGTCTATTTGGTTTATCGGCGTTTTGGCCCTGGTGTTTATTGTGATAGGACTGCTGCATGTCATCAAAGAGGCTGTGGCTTGCCAGAGCATTGTAACGGGTGGCAATGACTTCCCTAAGGGTTTTTCGGTGTTGATCCTTCTTTATCTGGGGTTGGGATTGATCGGAATCTTTACAGGGTTTTTACATGCTGATGGGTTGAAGAAGAGCTGGATAAACAGAGAGCAAGAAAGCAGAGCGATGACAGTAACAGGATTCATCTCTGATATGCCTGCTTATCACCTGCACCTCACCCGCTTTGATTTTACTGTGAAAACCGTGGAAGGGAAGACTGCTGAGCATCTTAAAAAGATTCGACTTAGTTGGTATCAGGCACCTGAAATTCAGGCTGGAGACTTGTGGCAGTTACAGGTACGGATTAAGCACCCTCGGGGCAATCGCAGTCCGGGGGCTTTTGACAGAGAGGCCTGGGCGGCCAGAGAGAATATACAGGCAACGGGTTATGTTAAGTCAGGTGAAAAAATAGCGACTTCAGATGATATGGTTTTTTTCAGAAGTCGATATAGAAGTGCGTTACGACAGTGGCTCTATGAACATTGCAGCAAAAATTCTGCCGCCTTGTTATCAGCCTTGTTAATAGGTGATAAGTCGGGAATCTCTCAGCAACAATGGGAATCGTTGAATCAGACCGGTACGACTCATTTAATGGTGATTTCGGGTCTGCATATAGGTCTCATGGCGGCAGTCGGTTACTGGCTAACGATGATGCTGGCCCGAACAGGCGCTCTTCCTCTCAGGAAGATGACCTTGCCCCGATATGCTGCCGGGGCCGGTTTATTGTTTGCCCTGATCTATGCCTTCATGGCCGGCTTTACGGTGCCGGTTCAAAGAGCACTGGTGATGACCGGTCTGGCATTATCGGGTCCTTTGCTGGGTATTAAAGCCAGGCCCACGACTTTGTTCCTGCTGGCGCTTTGTGTCGTTCTGTCCATCGAGCCTTTGGCAATAACCAGTGCCGGTTTCTGGTATTCCTTTTCGGCGGTAGGCATTTTGCTCTACGGTTGCTGTGGCAGGATTTTTATGAATGCCGATATCAACATGGGAGGCAGGACGAGGCACTGGCTTAGACCTCAATGGCTGGTTTTCCTGATGTTGGCTCCCATGTTGTTGTTCAATCAGCAATCGGTATCCCTGTTTTCGCCCCTGATTAATCTTGTTGCGATTCCTGTCATGGGGCTACTGGTCGTACCTGCTGCTTTTCTTGCGCTGGCATTGCAGCCGTTTTTCTTTTCGGTCTCTATCGGTATTCTTCATTTTCTGGATGACGCTTTCAGGTTTTGGGATGTGGGGCTGGCCACCGTCTCATCAGTGCCTGCTTTCATGCCTGTTGTTAGCATAGGACTGGTACAAGTTGTCCTGATTGCTGGAGCTGTATTGGTTCTGGCTACACCCAGGGGGCTTGGGTTAAGAGTACTTTTCCCCTTTTTTCTGCTGCCTCTTTTTTTTCCTGACAAGGATCACCCGGCAGCAGGAGAGGTGAAAGTGGCTGTACTGGATGTGGGGCAGGGGGTTGCAGTGCTCTTGCAAACTCGTCAGAACATACTGTTGTATGATACCGGAGTGGCTTCCAGAGGCCGTTTCAACTCGGTGGATGGTATCATTGTTCCGTATCTCAGCCGCCTTGGAATTGACCGGGTAGACCGTGTCATAATTTCTCACGGGGATAACGATCATTCGGGTGGGCTTGAATTGATTCATCAACGGTACCCAGAAGCAGAAATTATGTCGGGCTCTGCGGTTACCGGGTTTGAGGGGGCAATGAGTCCCTGTCTGCCTGGAATGAAATGGCAATGGGACGGAGTAGAGTTCGAGGTTTTGTCGGGCAGCCGGTTATCGGTTTCTGACAACGAGCGATCTTGTGTGTTGAGAGTGACAGCAGGTAATGAAAAGCTGCTCTTAACCGGTGATATTGGTAAAAAAACCGAGTCTCTTCTAATCAATCAGTTTGAAAGTCTCGAGGCTGACTACCTACTGCTTCCACATCATGGTAGCCGTTTTTCAGGTTCGCAAGCGTTTTTGTCCCTGGTCAATCCATCACAGGTGCTGGTGTCCTCGGGTTATCGAAATCCATATGGACATCCGGCGGAGGAGACCCTGAATCGGGTTGAGCGACTCGGGGCAACTCTCTACAACACGGCTACTTCAGGAACGCTTAGTTTTGTCATGGGGAGGGGCCCGGAGGCAGTGAAAAAGTACAAAATTCAAAGTGCCAGATATTGGTGGCGCTGAGTGTAGAGCTACAGTTTAATCGTTGCAGCCATATTGTTGGCAATATTGCGGCTGATACGCATGTGTTCGTGGTTTTAAGCTGATGCTCTATGGTAGAGTCTTTTCATTAAACAGGCTTCTGGAAGGGAATGGGCTGTGTTCGAATTGGTGAAATCCGGTGGTTGGCTGATGCTGCCAATCCTGCTGAGTTCTGTCATTGCCATGGCAATTATTTTTGAACGTCTCTGGACGCTCAGGCCGTCGCGCATTGCACCCAGAAATACTCTGTCTCAGGTCTGGAAGTGGATCAAGAATAATGACCTGGACAGCAAGAAAGTCAGTGGCTTGAGGAGCGGGTCTCCGTTGGGTGAAATCCTTGCGGCAGGCATCAGTAATGCCCGGTATGGCCGCGATATCATGAAAGAAAGTATTGAGGAGCAGGCTGGCAGGGTTATTCATGAACTGGAACGTTATCTTAATACTTTGGGAACGGTTGCTGCCATTGCGCCTTTGCTGGGCCTGTTGGGTACAGTGATTGGTATGATTGATGTGTTTACCGTGATCATGCTGGAAGGCACAGGTAATGCCGGCGTGCTGGCAGGGGGGATCTCCAAAGCTCTGATTACCACTGCAGCTGGCCTGACCGTGGCGATTCCCAGCCTGATCTTTCACCGTTATTTTACCCGCCGTGTGGATGAGCTGGTTGTCACCATGGAGCAGGAAGCCACCAAGTTGGTGGAAGTGCTTCAGGGAGAGCGAAAGCTAAAAGACCGCGAGGGCAAGTGATGAAATTTCGTCGCCAGTCCCGGGAAGAGGTCTCGCTCAACCTGACACCACTGATTGACGTGGTCTTTTTATTGCTGATCTTCTTTATGGTTTCGACGACCTTCACCAAGGAGACTCAGCTGGCCATTGATTTACCGGAGGCCAGTGGTGAGCAAAGAGCAGCTGTTGAGAAGACCCGGGTGGAAATTACCATCAGCCGTGAAGGTTATTATGCTGTGAACGGACGGTCTCTCGTGAACAGCAGTCTGGACACACTGAAAAATGCCTTGGCAAAAGTCAGTGAAGGAGACTCCAACCTGCCTCTTACTATCACGGCAGACGCCAATACGCCTTATCAGTCAGTGGTAACCGCCATGGATGCTGCCGGACAGCTGGGTTTTGCAAACCTCAGCATGACAACTCGAAAACCGGTAGAATCAGAGCAGTAACGGTGAATGAGCCAGAAAGGCCCGTGACCTCTGATACAAGCGCAGTCTTCACAGGCTGCGTTTGCATTTTTTAGTTAAGAGTGACTGACTCCTCATGGAAAACAAAGAATCTCGTCGTTGGCAGGCAGTAATCAGTGACTCGGTTCTCAACTCATGGTACGGCCGCGGGTTCTGGACCCGACTGTTGCTTCCATTGTCTTTTTTATACGCCCGGATAGCCCGAAATCGCCGGATGAAGCTGGAACACTCCGAGCGCTGGCGGTCGCCTGTTCCCGTCATTATTGTTGGCAATATTACGGTAGGGGGTACGGGTAAGACGCCTTTTGTAGCCAGTTTGGTAGCAAGATTAATCCGGCAGGGATTTAAGCCAGGGGTCGCCAGTCGCGGCTTTGGAGCCGACAAAAGCATTCAATTACCCGCAGAAGTTTTGCCTGAGTCCGATCCTGCACTGGTTGGGGATGAGCCTGTAATGCTGGCTCAGCAGCTGAATGTCCCGATCATGGTGGATCCGGATCGGGTTTCAGCAGCAAAAGCACTGATTGAGCAGAAAAATTGTAATCTGGTGATCGCTGATGATGGTCTTCAACACTATAATCTGGATCGTCACGTTGAATTGGTGGTGTTGGATGGCCAGAGAATGCTGGGTAATGGTCTCAACTTGCCTGCCGGGCCCCTCAGGGAGCCACCCGGCAGGCTCAGGGAAGTCGATCAGGTTGTGATCAATGGTAAGCCCTCCGGTGTGGTTGATTGTCACTTTGACTGTTTTTTCCTTGAGCCTGATGCACTCAGGCCTGTCAATGGGAAGAATACGGATCAGCCGCCTGTCTCCGGTAAAGTTCATGCAGTGGCAGGTATAGGGAATCCGGAGCGCTTTTTCAGAACGCTGGAAAAACTGGGATATGAGGTGATTCCCCATCCTTTTCCCGATCATTATGGGTTCAGGAAAGAAGATTTTCAGTTTCGGGACAATCTGCCCGTTATCATGACGGCCAAGGATGCAGTAAAATGCTCTGCTTTCGCAGAATCCCGTTTCTGGTTTCTGCCGGTTCGGGCCAGAGTGCCTGAGACGGTTTTTGAACGCATTCTGACACTGATTGAAACTAATGGGCCGCAGAGTCGGTCTGATAAGGATACCCATGGACAAGAAGCTGTTTGAGATTCTGGCCTGTCCCCTCTGCAAGGGCAATCTGAAATACGACAAATCAGCGGCTGAGCTGATTTGTCGACCCTGCGGCATGGCCTATCCCATTCGTGATGGTATTCCTGTCATGCTGGAAAACGAAGCTCGTACCCTGACTGCTGATGAGCGGCTGGAGGGCGGCGAGGCGGCATCTTCCCAAGAGGATACATCTGCATGATGAGTGCTTCCACTGCTCCGTTTACAGTTGTTATTCCTGCCCGATTCAGTTCCAGTCGTCTGCCCGGCAAGCCACTGATTGATATCTGCGGTAAGCCTATGATTCAGCACGTCTATGAGCGAGCCTGTGAGAGTCAGGCCACTCGTGTCATTATCGCGACTGATGATGAGCGTATCATCAATGCCGTTGAAAAGTTCGATGCCGAGGCTTGCATGACGCTGGCCGGCCATCCTTCAGGAACCGATCGTCTTCAGGAGGTCACTCGTCTCTATGAAATGGGTGACAACGAAGTGATTGTTAATGTGCAGGGTGATGAGCCACTGATTCCGGCAAAAGTCATCGATCAGGTGGCTAATAATCTGATAAAGACTGAGACAGCGGGTGCTGCAACACTTTCCGAGCCTGTGCGGAATCGAGCCGATCTGTTTAATCCCAATGTGGTCAAAGTAGTGACTGATCGTGAAGGGTTTGCCCTTTACTTCAGTCGCGCTCCTGTGCCCTGGGCCAGAGATGAGTTTGCCGAGAATGGCAGCTCACTGCCCGCAGTGGATATTTACAGACGCCACATTGGTATCTATGCGTATCGTGTCAGTCTGCTGAATCAGTATGTGCAATGGGAACAGAGTCCGGTTGAGTCCGTTGAGTCTCTCGAACAGTTGAGACTGCTCTGGAATGGCCATCGTATTCACGTGGCTGACGCCATGGAGACGCCTCCCCATGGGGTGGATACGGAAGCTGATCTTAAAGTGATCAGGGGGCTCGTGGAAAACAGGCTGGCCGATATTTCCTGATGAGAATTCTTGAAAACTATTCCCTCGAAGCCCTGAATACCTTTGGTTTCAGGGTCAATGCTCGCTATTTTGCTGAGGTAGGCTCGATCGGGGACCTTCATGAGGCCATCGCTTTTGCCACTCTGAAAAAACTGCCCGTTGTTCCTCTGGGGGGAGGCAGTAATCTGGTGTTAAGTAGTGATCAGGAAGCTTTGTTTATTCATGTCAATATCCTTGGTAAAAAGATCATTTCCCGAGAGGCTGGATGTGTCAGTGTGACTGCGGGAGCGGGTGAGAACTGGCATGGGTTTGTCCGCTGGACTTTGGGTAAACGGGCATTTGGGCTTGAGAATCTCTCCCTGATTCCGGGGAATGTGGGTGCAGCGCCGATTCAGAATATTGGTGCTTATGGTGTTGAAATCAAAGATTACTTCCAGAGTCTGGAAGCGCTGGATATTCAGTCTGGAGAACTGAAATGCTTTTCTCTTGAGGATTGCCAGTTTGGCTATCGTGACTCGATCTTCAAACAGTCGGCTCGTGACCATTTTATTATCACTTCTGTTACGTTTGCTCTGGATGCCAACTGGTTGCCCAGACTCTCTTATGGCCATTTGCAGCAGGAAGTAGAGCGGCGCTCAAACAAGCATCCTGATGCCTTTGCGATCAGTGACGTGGTCTGTGATATTCGCAGAGAAAAGTTGCCTGACCCATCAGAACTGGGTAATGCCGGTAGCTTTTTTAAAAACCCTCTGGTGGATGAAGCGCTTTTGAAGAGGGTGCAGACAGATTACCCTGACATCGTGGCCTATCCCTTTGAAGGGCGTTGGAAGCTGGCCGCTGGCTGGCTGATTGATCGGGCAGGCCTCAAGGGTTTTCGTCAGGGATCGGTTGGCACTTATCACAAGCAGGCTCTGGTACTGGTCAATCATGGCGGGGCAGAGCCTGATGATTTGCTGAGGCTGGCCAGACACATCCGGGCTGTTGTTCATGATCAGTTCGGTGTCGAGCTTGAGATGGAACCAAGAGTCTATTGATTTTTATTCTGTTCTCTCAAAAACCAGTGCCAGTTTTCTGGCAATCTTTTTCCCTTCTTGTGGTGAAGAAAAAACCGTTTCCGGGCTGTCTACTCTTAAGTAAGTACGAGATTTTTTCTGTTCGATGAAAGCCTGTGATGCAGTGAGGCTTGTACTGTAAATGGAGTTTTCATGCGCAGTGTTCTGTCATTATTGGTGCCATACCTGTTTGTGAGCCTATTGGTTACAAGCGTGTCCGCGGAAGATTGGCTGTCAGCCCCTTCCGCCTTCTCAGAGCCCGGTGTCCGAATCAAGAGTGAAGGCCATTCAGAAGCTGCTTCCAGTCAGCAGTTGATCAGTTGGATGTCGACAGCGCCCCAGCACGGTATTGAGTTCCCTCAGAGTCAGTGGCTGCAGTTGGCGACTGATCCCTCTGAGCAGAATGTTCGAAAAGTAGCTTCCGAATTTGCGGCTTATCTGGATACCGGGCGACTGGACAGAAGAGTTTATCAGCCCGGATGGAGGATTGCAGACACAGCTGCCTTGCCTGTATTACAGGAGCATATGGACTCCAACTCGCTTGATTTGATTGAGCCCAGGCTGCCGCAATATGAGTTGTTCAAGAAAACACTGCAACGATTGAATACTCATCTGGAAAAAGCCATTGATCACTTTCCGGCGGATAGGGTGCTGCAAGAAGGAGATCGTCATCCTTCCATTTTGACTCTGAACCGATGGTTGATTGATCTGGATCTGGCCGATCGTTTGCCAGCAGGGCAGTTCAGTCGATCCCACACGTCAGTGATCAAGAATTTACAAAAGCAATATAGGATTCGTGCGGACGGGTATATTGGTCAGCGCACTCGTCAGGCTCTGGTTGCATTAACCCTTGAAAGAATCAAAGTCCTGAAGGTGAATATGGAGCGAATGAGGTGGATGCCCAGATCATTGCCTTATCCTCATGTGCTGGTGGATATTGCTGGTTTTAATGTGGCCTGGGTGACGGGTAGAGAAAAACAGAGGCTCTATCGGGCCATCGTTGGCAAGCCTTCTCGCCAGACTCCGATTTTTCAGGAAAGTATAGAGAGTATTACAGTCAATCCTTACTGGCGAGTACCATCTTCTATTTCCTCAACTTCGTTATTGAGAAGGGCTCAGAAAGATCCTGCATTCCTGAAACGTGAGGGTTTTTCTGTTTATGAGAGCTGGAAATCAAGTGCAAGAGAGCTGGATCCTGATACTATCAACTGGAACAAATACAGTCAGAGGGGCTTTCCCTATCGTTTGGAGCAGAAGCCGGGGAAGGTGAATCCATTGGGTAAGTATAAGTTGGACTCTCCCAATGCCTACAGTGTCTATCTGCACGATACTGACAAGCCAGATCTTTTCAGGCAGTCTGTCAGAACCTTCAGTTCCGGTTGCACCCGGGTTGAGAATATTGAGCATTTAATCGGTAATATTCTTAAAAGTCAGGGAATGGAAAATGAAGTAAGGACGTTGCAGGCCACCACGGAGACAGGTAAGTTAAAACTCAGAAAACCCGTTCCACTCTATTTTGTTTACTTCACAGCCTGGCCAGATAGCAGTGGCCGTGTTCGATTCAGGCCGGACATTTACAACCTGGATGATGCTTTGTTGGCCAGACTGTAAGTGCAATCAAAACAGGCTTTCGAATTATCTTCGCTATAGGCATTGTAAGTTGGTATGCTGACGGTATTGACTGGACCATCTTCATGGATTGACACTCTGTTACTTTCAGGGACAGGGTGTTTTTAGCCGATAAGAGTTTTCGGATGACTGCCAAGACAGCCGCTGTGTCTTCTATACCTCAGACCCATCGTCAGGAATTGATTGTTGATTTAATTCGTCAGCATGGCTTTATGACGACAGATGAATTGGTGCAACACTTTAAAGTGGCTGCCCAGACGATTCGCAGAGATCTCAATGAGTTGGACAAAAAAAAACTGATCTCACGGCATCATGGTGGGGCAGGTCTGCCGTCCAGTAGTACTGTTAATACTGCTTATTCTGAGCGAAAGATGAGCCTGAGTGAAGAAAAGGATCGCATTGCAGCAGAGCTGGTCAAGAGAATACCTGATGGTGCATCGCTGTTTATCAATATCGGCACTTCAACTGAAGCGGTTGCCAGGGCATTGCTTAATCACAGGGCGTTAAGAGTCGTTACCAATAACCTTCATGTGGCTTCAATTCTTTTACAGCGTGAAGACTTTACCGTTGTGATTGCAGGGGGGGAAGTTCGAAATCGTGATGGTGGTATTGTCGGTCAGGCAACTCGGGATTTTATTGAACAATTCAGAGTAGATTATGCTGTTATGGGGATCAGTGGTATCGATATGGACGGAGCCCTGATGGACTTCGATTATCATGAGGTTAGGGTCGCACAGGCCATGATTGGTAATGCCAAACACTGTTTTCTGGCGGCAGACCATAGTAAATACGGACGGAGTGCCATGGTCAGGTTGGGGCATCTTGAGCAGATTGATGTCTTATTCACGGATGTTGAGCCACCTGAGCCACTCGAGGAGGTTATAGCAAATTCGGCGATAGAGTTGGTGATTTGCGACTAGCAATTATCGTTGTTAAAAAAAGGAGAGGTATTACCTCTCCTTTTTTTTATAAGAGTCGATGTAGTCTGACAGGTCTACAACGATGGACTCTCTTCGAAACAACTAAGCCCGGTGATGGCTCACCGGGCTGGATTATTAGTTTTCCTGTGATGCAGAGACAGCGGATTTTTGGTCTTCAGATGGTTTGTTTTCAGACTGCTGAGTAGCTGCTGTAGCTCGCTGTTGCTCCTGGCGACGCTTCATACGAGGGTCGTTGTGAGCGCGGCTGCGTCTGCGGCGCGGGGCAGGCTCTTCCTTCTTGCTGAACTCAACAATATTCGAGGTTGGCTCAGCTAAAGCATCAGGCTTGACCGCCTCAGGGGCTTCCTGGTTTTGAGGTGCGGCTTCAGTCGATTGTGCCGGAGAGGGTGTTTCTGTCTCTGCTGGAGCAGCTGCCATGGTGGTCTCAGTCCCCACAGCGGCAGGCTTGGCAGATTCTTCTGCTTTTGCAGCTCTGGGTTCAGCACCTGGCTGAACCGGAATATTCGGCTGCTGAAGAGGAGTTGCCTCTCTGTGGCTATTGGCGGCCACTGCCTTGGCCATTTCAGTCATTCGAGGTGTGGTGGTTTTAAGTCCTTCTGTAACCGGCTGCGTAGCATCTGCTTTATGACGGACGTCTTCAGCGTGAGGCTTCTGCTCAGTGGCAGGAGCTGGCTTGCTGACAGCTTCTTCAGTCTGTCTGATTGCTGGCGCTTCGGCAACTACCTCGACCGTTTCTGGCTGGTGGGTAACTTGCTGCCTGGATTCTCTGGTAACCGTGTTTTCAGCCGAAGCTTCCTGCGGCGTTTTTACTCCCTGTTGGAGAGCTGGTTTATTTCTCTGCCTTTGAGGAGCTTGTTCTAAAGGCTCTTTAACAGCCGCAGGCGCATTAATAGCCGCAGGTGCCCGGGTGGCCGCAGGGTGTGCCGGGTCATCTGTCCTGCTTTCTTCAGGCTTTGAGAGTGAAGGCAGTACAGGTTGTTCCAGTTGGCTTCGATCTCTCTGGGAGGGGCGGTTGTTTCTTCTGCGATGTGCAGTGCCGGGGCGACGGCGACGACGGTTATCTTCCTGCTGTTCAGAAGTGGTCTGGTCCTGATGTTTCGGTTCTGTTAAAGGCTCACGACGATCTCTTCTTTCTTGTTGCAGGCGACGAGAGCTACGCTCTTCCGGCTGCTGGCGAATATTGCGTTCCTGCCGGGACGTGTTGTCTTTTCTCTCGTCCTGCTGGCGACCACTGCGACGGCGCTCGTGGCGAGCTTGGCGACCATCAGGCTGCTCTTTGTGGTGCTGTGGCTTAGTGCGTTGCTGGCGCTGGCCACGATGATCCCGTTGTTGAGAGTCGCGTTGTTGACTATTGCGATCTCTTGGCTGACGAGCAGGTTTGTGAGTTTCAGTCTGGGCAGGCTTTTCAGGGGTTTCTTCAGCTGCGAAGAGGCCGCCAATCGCTTTGACAAAAGATTTAAGCAGGCCTTGTTTTTCAGCCTGAGCCGGCGCAGGTTGAGTCGGAGCTACGTTCTTGACTGCCGCTTCCTGCCGGGGTGTAGCTTTGGTCTGGGAAGAAGCCGCTTTTTCTTCCTGTGGTTCTTCGGCAGAGATGATTTCGTAGCTGCTCTCAGAGCCTTCCAGTACGTGGTCATCTCTTAGGCGCTGTACGTCGTAATGAGGCGTTTCGAGATTAGGGTTGGGAATCGCAACAATGCGGATCCTGTGACGTTTCTCAATCTTGGCGATGGTCTGCCGTTTCTCATTTAACAGGAATGCAGCTACAGCGACTGGTACCTGGGCACGGATTTCAGAAGTCTTGTCTTTCAGGGCTTCTTCTTCCATTAAACGTAGGATGGATAAAGCCAGAGATTCAATGTCACGGATAGTACCCTGACCAGAACATCTTGGGCAGACTACGCCGCTGGTTTCACCCAGTGAAGGGCGCAGACGCTGACGTGACATTTCCAGCAGCCCGAATAGAGAAATTCGTCCGGTCTGGACGCGCGCGCGATCCATGGATAGAGCCTGACGGATGCGGTTCTCGACTTCGCGCTGATTGCGGTTGTGGCTCATGTCGATGAAGTCGATCACAATCAGACCGCCGATATCACGGAGTCTGAGCTGCCGGGCAATTTCATCGGCCGCTTCCAGGTTGGTGTTCAGTGCGGTTTCTTCGATATCGCCACCACGGGTTGCACGGGCGGAGTTAATGTCAATGGAAACCAGGGCTTCAGTGGGGTCAATGACAATAGAACCACCGGAAGGTAGCTTAACTTCGCGCTGGAAGGCTGTTTCAATCTGGGATTCGATCTGGAAGCGGTTGAACAGTGGAATGCTGTCTTTATACAGCTTGACCTTGTGCTGATATTGAGGCATCACGCGCCTGATGAAATCCAGGGCTTCGTCAAATACGCTGGTTTTGTCGATCAGTACTTCGCCAATGTCCTGACGCAGATAATCTCGGATCGCACGAATAATAACGTTGCTTTCCTGATAAATCAGCATGGGTGCAGGCTTTTGCGCTGCATCTTTGATGGAACTCCAGAGTTGAAGCAGGTAGTCGAGGTCCCATTGCAGCTCTTCTCTGGAGCAACCGAGGCCCGCGGTGCGCACAATAACACCCATTTCGGAAGGGGTATTGAGGTTGCTGAGAATTTCACGGAGCTCAGCCCGCTCATTACCTTCAATGCGACGGGAAATACCGCCGGCTCTGGGGTTGTTCGGCATCAGAACAAGGTAACGACCTGCCAGGCTGACTAGTGTCGTGAGAGCCGCACCTTTGTTACCACGCTCTTCCTTATCAACCTGAACAATGACTTCCTGCCCTTCCCTGATGACGTCCCTGATATTGGGGCGACCACCTTGGTGGGGGGAGCTGAAGTATTCCCGGGATATCTCTTTCAGGGGGAGGAATCCGTGACGTTCAGCGCCAAAATCGACAAAAGCAGCCTCCAGGCTGGGCTCAACCCGGGTGATTTTTCCTTTGTAGATATTAGCTTTTTTCTGTTTACGAGCGCCGGACTCGATGTCCAGATCGTATAGTCGCTGGCCATCAACCAGTGCAACGCGCAACTCTTCAGACTGAGTTGCATTGATTAACATTCTCTTCATAGAGTACCGAATAAATTCAGAGGCTAGCCTCTCAAGCCGGCACTGCCCGTTTTCTTGTTTTCCGGTCCGTCACTGATGCGGAACTGCCGGTTTATAATCTGTGCTATCAGAGTTACTTCCCAGTACTTCTTTAACCTGCTTTGTAACGATATAGCATCAAACTGGTGACCAGGTCTTGATCCAGACGGGCCACCCTGGGCGGGGAATTCAGTCTTGCCGGGAGTTTTCGGCGTTTATCGATAGCGATTGGCTCGATAAAAAAATAGGCCGATGATAATGTCAACTTTCCCGGAGTTTTCCTCACGCCCGGAATCCGGGGGTGCACTGCTTGACAGAGAGTAGCGCTGTTTATCTTACACGGCTGGGCCGTGATGGTGTTTCATCTGTCCTGAGTGTCATCGGCTCTGCTTCAAGTGGCTTGATGGCTCTTTGTACTTGCCAATCCCGCTGTCGGCCGCTCTCAGGTTTCGTAAATCGAACTGCCTCTTCAGATATGCACAAGGCAGTGCCTCAACTATACCAGCAATCAGTAAGTGCTTCAAATGGGGGAAAGCTGATACTATAGCACTATGGATAGACATCAGAACGACTCTCGGCAGGCCGGGGAACCCCGCCCAGCGGTAAAAATGATTAATATTGATAGCGAAGATGCCGGGCAGCGGGTCGATAATTACCTGATACGGATTCTCAAAGGCGTACCTAAAACCCGGGTTTACAGAATTATTCGTAAGGGTGAAGTAAGGGTAAACAAAAAGCGTGTAACCGCCGATTACCGGCTTCAGGATGGAGATCTGTTAAGGGTTCCCCCTGTCAGGGTTTCAGAAATGGCTCCCGTGGCAGCGCCGGGGGCGGTCATTACCCGGAAGCTTGAAGACTCCATCCTTTATGAAGACAAATCTCTGATCATCATCAATAAGCCAGCGGGTATTGCTGTTCATGGTGGCAGCGGTATTGCTCACGGTGTTATTGAGACCCTGAGAAATATTCGCCCCGAGGAGCGAAGTCTGGAGCTGGTCCATCGTTTGGATCGTGATACCTCGGGCTGTCTGATGATTGCTAAAAAACGAAGCATGCTTCGTTATCTTCATGCCCAACTGAAGGAAGACAAAATCAGTAAAATCTACAACGCTCTCGTCCTTGGGCGCTGGCCAAGCAGGAAGGTTCTGGTGAATGCGCCTTTGCTGAAAAATACCCTTCGTTCCGGAGAGCGTGTTGTGACGGTTGATTTAGAAGGTAAACGTTCAAAGACCCTTTATAAGGTCCTGGAGCGGTTTAGTCATGCCAGTGAAATGGCCACTTTGGTAGAGGCCAGTCCGGTTACCGGAAGAACACACCAGATCAGGGTGCATTGTCTGTATGCCGGGTACCCAATTCTCGGGGATGAAAAGTACACGTCAGATGAAGATAATAGACGATTCAGAGAGTTTGGGCTGAAGCGACTTTATCTTCACGCTGCCAGGCTCAGATTGGTCCTGCCGGACGGCCAGACTTTAATAATTGATGCCCCTTTGCCGGAAGATCTTGGCGGTGTGTTAGAGACGCTCAGGGGTTAATGTTTTTAATGATGTTGATCGCGGTTTTTCCAGCGCTATGGGCATCAGGACAAACAGCAGTAAATTGATCAGGTAAGATGGAAAGAAAAGAGTATTCACTGGTTGTATTTGACTGGGATGGCACGTTAATTGACTCAGTGCCCAATATTGTGACCGCTCTGGTGAAGGCGGCAGAGAGTTTGGCGTTGCCTGTTCTTGCAGATGATTCTTATAAAGGCATTATTGGTCTGAGTCTGGGAGAAGCAATTGCAAAACTTTATCCCGGGTTGGATGAAGAGCAGGCCCTCGTTTATCGTGAGGCATACCGGGATTTTCATCTTGAGCTGGAGCAAAAGCCATCCCGTCCTTTCCCCGGAGTTAGCCGGGGTCTGGAGTGTCTGAAAGGCGCTGGGGTCAGAATGGCGGTGGCTACGGGTAAAAAAAGAGCAGGTCTGGAACGCTCGATGGCCGCCAATGATTACCAGCCCTATTTTGAGGCTAGCCGGACAGCTGATGATGCTTATTCCAAACCTCATCCGATGATGCTTGAACAGTTGCTGGCTGAGTTTGGTGTGACTGCAGATCAGGCGCTTATGGTTGGGGATTCCGGGTTTGATCTGGACATGGCTGCCAATGCCGGCATGGACAGTGTGGCGGTCAGCTATGGTGCGCAGGATGAATGCAGGCTCAAAGAGCATGGCCCTGTGCACACGGTGGGCTCTTTTGATGAGTTGGTTGACTGGTTGGGCAAACGCTGACAGTCCCGGTGAAAGAACAGTTTTGTGCCCCGGTCAAATGGGAAACAGAAAAGGTTATTGAAAATAACAGGAGTGAGTTGAGTGAGTAGTTCATGGAATGAGAGTGATGACTATGAACAGTCAGGTGATAAAGATGGGCGTGCCTGGAAGCTGATTGAGGATCTGGCTCAGGGGGCCCTGAGAGAGCAGCGCCGTGCACGTCGCTGGGGGATTTTCTTCAAACTTCTGACCTTTGCTTGGTTGTTTGTATCCGTGGGTGTTTTCTATAAAGCCATGCATGTGGATTTTTCCAGTGCTCCAGCCAGTGTATCTCACACTGCTCTGGTCGACCTGGATGGTGTTATCGGTACCGATGATGTCAATGCTGACTCAGTGGTTACAGGGCTGCGCGCGGCTTTTGAAGATAAAGGCACAAAGGGTGTTATTCTTCGTATCAACAGCCCTGGTGGCAGTCCCGTTCAGTCTGGTTACATTTACGACGAGATCAGGCGTCTGAGACAAATGTATCCTCAGACTCCTCTCTATGCAGTGGTCATGGATATTGGTGCTTCAGGTGGTTACTACATAGCGGCGGCGGCTGACAAGATTTATGCGGATAAAGCCAGTCTGGTGGGTTCCATTGGTGTAATTTCTTCCGGCTTTGGCTTTGTTGACGCCATGAAAAAGCTGGGTGTGACTCGTCGTACCTACACTGCGGGTGAATTCAAAGCCTTTAATGATCCTTTCCAGCCACAAGACTTTGAAGCTACGCAGCGGTGGCAGCAGTCTCTGGATACGATCCACAATCAATTTATCAATGTGGTCAAGCAGGGGCGTGGAGATCGACTGTCTGATAACAAGGATATCTTTTCAGGTATGGTCTGGACAGGTGAGCAGGCGGTAGGACTGGGTCTGCTTGATGGTCTGGGCAGTGCAGGTTATGTGGCTCGTGAAGTGATTGGTGAGGAAGAAATTGTCGACTTTTCTCTGCGTTTGACACCTTTTGAGCGTTTTGCCAGAGATTTCGGTGCGGGGGTTGCCTCAACTGCGGTTAAAGTGCTTGGGCTGAACTCGCTATCGCTGCAGTGATGTTTTTGGAGTGATTAAGGTATGAAAATGGCCAGCGATTTACTGGCCTTTTTCATACTGCTTCTGACATGGTCAGAGGTAGTGATGGGCTGGTTGGGAGATAGTGTTGTCTGCGTCTTTTTTGCCCAGATCGTTTTTGCTCTTGATTAAATCCGCAACGAGCGCAACACTCGCTGTTATGGATAAGGTTCAAG